>NZ_CALIJF010000281.1 GCF_938018035.1 uncultured Campylobacter sp.
AGCGGCGCGGAGGGTTAAATTTTAAAAATTCTAAGTGAAAAGAAAAGCAAAATTCTAAAAATTTCAAGCGAAAAATCTGGGCTTTCAGCGGTGTTTTAAATGGCAAAGGGCTTTCGGCGGAGGTGCTTTAAAATAGCAGAGGGCTTTCGGCAGCTTTTATGCTCGCCAAAAACCCATTTTTATAGTTTATGCATCTTTTGCGCTCGAAAGCTAGAAATTTCGCTTGTTAGAAAGCTCAAAATCTCAAAAGCTTCTGTTTGCTTACTTGCAATGTTCCGCTAATGCTTTGTCCTGGGCTTGCCGCGGTTAAATTTTAACGCTTTCGCGTTACTCGTCGCTAAAGCTTGGTGGACCAAGCTTTAGCGGATTACAAGACCTTGCGGAATTCCGCGTCTGATAACCCAGACTAGGGTTTTCTTGCCCTTGTAATCTTTGATGTATCGATCGAAGTCGTCTGAGCTTTTGACATCGTTTTGACCGACTTGGATGATCACGTCGCCTACCTCAAAGCCGTAATCATCGGCTTTTGAGCCATCTTTGACACTTAAGACGAGGGCGCCCGAGACATCGTCGTCGAGGTTATATTTGCGGCGCAAGCTGTCATTTAACGTCCTTAGCTTTAGCCCCTCTATTGCGCTTTTTGAGTCCTCGCCGGCTGAGCCTAAGGTGGTGGAGTCGGATTTCATCGCGTCTAGCTTGATAGTCGTGCTCTTGCTTTTGCCGTCGCGCTCAAATTCTACATCCACTGAGCTTCCTGGAGCCATTGAGCCGATTAAATTTTTTAGCTCGTTGGCGTTTTTGATAGATTTGCCGTTTATTTTGGTAATTAAATCGCCGCGCTTGATGCCTGCTTTATCGGCTGGCATATCCTTTTCTACGCTTGAGATTAGTGCGCCCTCTTTGCTTTCATAGAGCTCTTTTTGGTCTTTAGACATATCCGAGATCGTGACGCCTATAAAGCCACGCTCGATCTTGCCGTTTGTGATGAGCTTTTCAGCGATCTCTTTTACCATATTTGAAGGGATCGCAAAGCCTACGCCGTTATTTCCGCCGCCGCGACTTAAAATAGCGGAATTTATTCCCAAAAGCGCGCCGCGGCTATCCACTAGCGCGCCGCCTGAGTTACCAGGATTGATCGAAGCGTCGGTTTGGATAAAATTTTCATATTGATTTAACCCGATATTGTTTTTATTTAGCGCCGAGATTATGCCTTGAGTGATGGTGCCGCCCACGCCGAAAGGATTTCCGATAGCAAATACAATGTCGCCCTCCATAGCCTTGGACGAGTCGGCAAATTTAACCGCAGAGAGATTTTTTTCGTCGATTTTAATAATTGCAAGGTCGGTTTTAGGGTCGGTGCCGATTACCTTGGCTTTATATTCCTTATCGCCTTCTAATAGCGTAACTACGATCTCGTCGGCGTTTTCTATTACGTGATTATTTGTGACGATATAGCCGTCTTCGGAGATGATGACACCAGAGCCTAGTGAGCTTCCCTCGCGCTCTTGTTGTTGCGGAATGTCAAAGTCGAAAAATTGCTTAAAAAACGGATCGTCAAACATCTGCGACATCGGGCTGTTACCTGCTTTGATCTTGGTTTTAGTTGCAATATTGACGACGGATTTTTTTACGTCCGCAACGGAGCTGTGATATGAGAGCACGACATCTTTATCAAAGCCCGGATTTACGCGCTCATAATTGCTTGGAGCTTCTTTAATGTCGATGCTGGCGCCGAAAAGCGCACCTGCCAAAGCTATCGATAGGATAATCGATTTTTTCATTTTTATATCCTTTGTGATAATAAAATTTTGGCGGAATTATAAATTTTGTCCGCTAATATATTCTTAACGCAAAATTAAAATTTATAAATAGAATTTAGCAAACTTGATTGACACTCACTAAAGTTTTATGATATAATCTACATAAATTTTAAGATTTTAAGGATTAAAATGGCAAGTACAAGCAGTTTATACGAAACCTTAGGCGTGGATAAATCAGCAAGCGCCGAGGAGATTAAAAAAGCTTACCGCAGGCTAGCTCGCAAGTATCACCCGGATATCAATAAAGAACCAGGAGCTGAGGATAAATTTAAAGAGATTAACGCCGCGTATGAAATTTTAAGCGACGAGAAAAAGCGGGCGCAGTATGACCGCCATGGCGACGAGATGTTCGGCGGACAGAATTTCCACGATTTCGCGCAGGGCTCGGCAAACATGGGCGATCTAAACGACATCCTAAACAGCATTTTCGGCGGCTCTTTCGGCGTAAAAAGCGCAGGCTCACGTGGCGGATTTAGTTTCAGCTCTTTCGGTGGTGGCGAAGGTTTTAGTGGCTTTAGCGGCAGCAGTTTCGGCGGCGGATTTGGCGGCACGCAGAGCCTAGATACGCACAGCTCGATTGAAATTCCTTTTGAAACCGCGATACAAGGCGGCGAGATGAGCGTGCGCGTAGGCGGCGAGACGGTTAAATTTAAAGTGCCCGCGGGTATCAATGCGGGCGAGAAGCTGCGCATCAGGGGTAAAGGACAAAGATCGGGTGCGCAAAGCGGCGATCTAATTTTGGAAATAAAAATCGCGCCAAGCACCGAGTATACGCGCGAAGGCGACGATCTTTTCAAAAAAATAGATATTCCTTTGAAAACGGCGCTGTTCGGCGGAAAGGTGGAAATTTCGACGCCGAGTAAAAGCGCAACGATAAAGATCGCAAAAAATACCAAAAACGGGCAGAAATACCGCTTAAAAGGCTACGGCGTGCAAAACCGCAAGAGTAAAATTTTAGGCGATCTATACGCGGTGGTAAATGTCGTTTTGCCCGACGTCGATTCGCTGGACGAGGACGTCAAAACCGCGCTGCAAAAGCTATAAGGAGGCATCAAAATGCATGATTACGATGAGCCGGTTTATCTCATATCGATAGTTTCGAAGGTCCTAGATATCCATCCGCAGACGCTGCGGCAATACGAACGCGAAGGGCTCGTAAGCCCGGGGCGCACTGAGGGTAAGATGCGCCTGTACTCGGCGCATGATATGGACCGCATACGTATGATTTTAAACCTTACAAAGGAGCTTGGCGTCAATCTTGCGGGCGTGGATGTGATCTTTCGCCTGCAAGAAAGGATCGCCGAGTATGAGCGCGAGATCGAGGAGCTGCGGGCTAAAATTTTAGAGCTTGGCGGAGAGACAGACTAGGGTCTGCGAGATAAAGATTAAAGCTCAGCAAAAATCAGATCCTGGTGCTACAAGCTGAAATTTTAATGCTATCAAAAAGCAAGATCGCCTCTTAAGCGTAGATTCAAGCGATAAATTTTGATTTTCAGTGCGAATTTGTGGGCGCGTTAAATTTAAAGTCGCACTAAACAAACCCAGGTAAAATTTGCTTGCGATTAAATTTAAAAGCCGTCTTATATAATTTAGCTTTAAAATTTAAAATTCCAAGCCGTGCTATACCTTAAAATTTTGTTGCGAACCTCTAAATTTAGCGATAAAGTGCGACATAATTTCTCTATTTTTAAGCGGGATTTTAGTAAAATCACATTATAAAATTTACCCGTAAATTTATATGAAAAGATAAAATTTCATCGATTATCGCCTCCGGTAAATGGTCGCGGATAATGTAAAATTTAACAATAAATTTAGCGCTAAATTTTACGTATAATCTTACAAAAAAGGGAGTTAATGGAGCTTGTTATAGAGCTATTTCTTGCGATCACGGCGCTTGCGATAGTGCTAAATATCGTCTTTAAAATTTTTGAAATTCCCACCATCATCGGCTATATCGTCGCGGGCGTGTGCTTTTCGCAGATCTATAGCTTAAGCAGTGTCGAAAACGCCCATATGTCCGAGCTGGCAGAATTTGGCATCGTCTTTTTGATGTTTACCATCGGGCTTGAGTTTAGCTTCCATCACCTGATGAGTATGAAAAAGGACGTGTTTTTTAATGGCATACTCCAAGTACTCGGCACCGGTATTATTCTAGCGCTCATCATCGATCAAGCTTTCGGCGGAAACATAAAAACCGTGATGATTATCGGGCTTGCGCTCGCGCTTAGTTCGACAGCGATCGTGCTAAAAACGCTCAACGAAACAGGCGAAATCAACCAAAACTACGGGCGCAAGGTGCTTGGCATCCTGCTATTTCAAGACCTCGCCGTCATCCCTATCTTGCTTATGATCGACATCTTCGGCTCGACCGACAATACCCCCGTGAACTATCTAATCTTAAAAACCGCCGTAAGCGCCGCCATAGTGGTAGTGATCCTTTTCGTGCTCGGCAAATTCGCCTTCAACCGCTTCCTCTACTACGTCGTAAAGACGAATTCTAAAGAAATTTTCATCGCGACCATCCTTTTTACCGTCGTGGGGGCTAGCTTTTTGGCGCATGTATTCGGCTTTTCATACACGCTGGGCGCATTCATCGCGGGCATGCTCATCGCAGAGACCGAGTATAAACACGAGATAGAGGCCGATCTGACGCCGTTTCGAGACATACTGCTCGGACTTTTTTTCATCACGATTGGCATGCAGATAAATTTTGAAGTCATCGTCTCGCACTATGGGCTAATCCTGCTCGCTATTATCGTTATAATGGCGCTTAAAACGGTTGTGATTTACGCGATCTTATTTCTCTCGACCGGTAAAAGGATAGCGCTAAAAGCGGCGCTGTCGCTATGCCAGATAGGTGAGTTTGCGCTTGCGATCTTTTCGCTGTTGATGAGCCGCGATATGCTAAGTAAGGAAAACGGGCAAATTTTAATTACAGTCGTAACCGCGACGATGATTTTAACGCCGTTTATTCTTAAAAATTTAAACAAAATCGCCAACCGTTTCGAGTCTAAAGTTGAAAAGCTCGAGGATGAGGAGCATAAAACTCAAATCCCGCCGATGAAAAATCATATCATTGTAGCAGGCTACGGCAGGATAGGGCAGGAAGTGGTGTTACGCTTAAAGGATCAAGGGCTTCTCTATGTAGTCGCCGAGAGCGATTTAGAGCTCGTGGATCTGGGCAAATCGCGCGGAGAGAATATATACTTTGTAAATATAATGCAAAAAACTGCGATAGACGAGCTGCATGCGCGCGATGCGTCGGTCATCATCCTAACGATCGCAAATCAGCAAAAGCTCGACATCGTTGCTAAGATGCTAAACGGCTCTAATTTAAAAGCAAATATCATAGTGATGCATACGGGTGCCGATCCACAAAGCGAGCTGCAGAGCGAATACGGCGAAAATTTTATCTTCGTAAAAAAGGAGAGAGTAGTAGCCAATGCGCTTTTACAAGAGGCGCTGAAATGCAAGCTAACGCAGTAGCCTTGAGCGTTTAAGATCAAATTTAAACGCATTTGCTATGCCTAAAATCTCCACGCTTCTTTATTCTTACTTCTACACTCAGCTAATTTGAAGCGTTTTAATGAACGTAGATAAATAGATATATTTAAATGGTGGGCTTGCAAATTTAAAGACGCAAAGTGCTGCTTTGGATTGATTTAAATTCTAAATTTAAGCTGTCATTCCACAGCAAAGAGATACTCCGACAAGGAGCTGATGAAGTATATTCGCGCGATATTCGTTTAAATTTTACTAATTTCACTCTTTTATCTCTTTATAAACGCTTAAGTTGCGTGCTAGGCAAACGATGGTCGTTATAAACAATATCGGAGCTATCGGCAAATACAGATACCCAAGAATTAGAGCCATATTATCGTAACTTCGTCCTTGAGAAAAGAGCAATTCCGAGAGTGGGAGATACAAAACTAGCGTCACAATCGCAAAATTTTCTATCGCGAAAATCGTATTGCTTTTTTCGGGATTTTCTACGAAAAGTTTGCTGTATCTGCGCTTTGAAAAGAGAAATATAATCGTGCAAACGGCGCTAACTATAAATGCCCAGTGTAATTCGTACGAATCCGATAAAAATAAAATCAAAAAAACCGTTGTCGCAAAACTCACGAAAGCAAATCTGATCAAACGGTGAAGTTGATATTTTTGCTTTAAATTTTTTGCAATTCGTGCTAGAGCTTTGCCGTACTCTAGCGCTTCCTCTTTGCTTTGGATAGATTCTGTTTCAAGGCTCGCGTCATTAAATTTTTGCTCAAATTTAGCGGCTTCATCTTTAGTACCTTGCGCCTCGCCGTTTGTTTTGTTAAAATTTTGCTCGCCGGAAATTTTATCAGCGACCGCTCCGCCGATTTTTGTCTGCGATTTTGGTGCCGGTAGATACACGGTCTCATCGGCATCAAATTCCGGATTTGCGTTATATGTTATTATCGCCACCGGAATAGCGATAAAAATAGCGGGTATAATCTGACGCGTCTCCCAGTCTATGTGATATTTTATCTGTAAATAAAATCCGATTAAAGCATAAAGGACGTAAAATATCGCAGCCACATGTATCCATATAAGCATAAAGGCCTTATCTGCATTGCTAAATAAAAGCAGGGCGTATTTTTTATACTTCAGCCTGTTTAGGCAGACGAGTATATTTATCGCAGATAGCGCGAGCATGCATAAAAACGACATTATGGGCGCATTATGTACAAACGTAAGAAACACGATGATATAAATGAGAAAGGTCAAAAGTGTCCCGAAAAACAGATATCTACAAAAGCGAAATCTATCGTAGCTTTTTAAAATTTCTTGCGGAATTTGGCTGATGTCCGCGGGGATTTTGTCTTTTTGCATTTTTACCGCCTTTCTCGGTTATTTTAGCTCAAATTTTGCTTTTTTACTCCGTAGCGTTTTAAATTTAATGAAGCGAGTTTTTTGACTTGCTTCTTTTTTAGCGGACAAGCGATCCCGATTTTGCATTAAATTTTTAAAAATGAATACTTACCGGCTCTCGCAATTTAATCGATAAAATTTTTGGCAGGCTAAATTTACGCTTCATTTCTAGCTAAATTTAGCTTCAAAATTTATCTTGCTTCATTCAAAAATAAGGCAACCAAGCTAAAGCTCATACGTTTTATCCACCCGCACGAACGCCCAGTGCATAAAATCTAGCTTTGGCTCGTATTTGCCGCTGTTAAAATACTCCACCAGTTGCGCCTCCTCTGTGTCGTTTAGCTCGCCGCCTAGCATCCAGCGCGTCTTTTGCACAAACTCCTCCGCACTTTTCGCTCCGCCGCCGTGACACCAGGCTTTGATATAGCTGAGACTCGGCAGATAGCTCATTTGAAATAAAATATTGATGAGATAGACGAAGCCGGGCCTCTTTTGCACGTCGCGCCCCAGCGCCTGCAAAATCCGCTCGTCTACGAAGCTGCCCACCTTAAACGTGATATAAAGCGATTTTTTGGTCTTTGAAAGAAGCTTTTTAAGCGCGGCTTTTAGATCGTCCACCTCAAGGCAGCGCGAAGCGAAAACGACATCGCACTCAGGCACGTCAGACCAATCGTCCTCAAAGGCTTTTTGCGCAAATTTTGCGTTTTTCGCGCCGTAAATTTGAGCGTTTTCGCGGGCAAACTCTAGCATCTTTGGCGAAAAATCGTAGCCGTAAATTTGATCCACCTTTTCCGCTGCTAGCACGCTTAGCGCGCCTGCGCCGCATGCAAAATCAAGCAGCGTAGAAACGCCTGTAAAATCGACCTTATCTATAAATTCTTGCGCGTAGACGCTTTTCATCACGCCCTCGTTAAAGCTCGGCGCCTTTTTGTCCCAATGCTCGGCCAGCTTTTTGCCGAATGAGCTTTTTGCCTTTTGCGCCTTATAAAGCGCGTCAAAGTCGATATCATCGTAGTTTGAAGCTAAAATCATAACTATCCTTTCTAAAATTTAGTGAGCAGACCGCACCGATTTTTCGTTAAATTTTGGCGCAAATTTATGCGCCGCATTCAAGCTACTTAGAATTTTAAACCGTCAAAAAAAGCAGCAATACATGCTCGCTTTTATATATTTTATCCGCTTGCGATACTTTAAATTTTCGCTGAACGACCGTAGCTAAATTTTTAAAAGTCCGCTCATAAATCAAAATTTTTAGTTTGTCGCCCGCACTTGTTCGCTCCGCCTTTAAATTACCGCTCAAACTTATTGCGAGGCCTCCATCCTAGCCGCTATCACCTTTT
>NZ_CALIJF010000282.1 GCF_938018035.1 uncultured Campylobacter sp.
AATGAGCGCGCAGGTGAAGTAATATAGCCATTTATCGGTTCTCAATCATCTCTCCGTTTTAAAATTTATTCGCATTTACGCGCGCCGTGCACGCTTCGTCCGCCGCGCGATGTTTCAAACCCCGCATAACGCGGATACCGCAAAGCAAGGTCGCGCGCTGATTAAGAGCGCGCCCTGCCGCGAAGCAAGATCGCACGCTAACTTTAGTGTGCAACGCCGCAAAACAGGGCCACGCATCGTATTTCGGTGCGCAATTAGGCGCAAAACGCGCGATTGTGCATCGTTTTTCGGCTCCTGGCTTTTACAAGGACTAACGTGCGCATTCTTTTCTCTCATATCTACCTTTCGGCGCACGATATCCGTGCAGTAACGCTTAGTGCCCACGCAGCGAACCCGCTAGCCGCGCGCTTAGATATTAATAGCGCGGCGGCGTGCGCAAAACACAGCGCGTCTTGCAATTCGGGCTACGCTTAGAATATACCATAAATACGCTCGCACTGCAAAATGCCGCGAAATTTTATTTTAAATTTACTCGCCGCTACGGCGCAAATTTTATTAAATTTATACGCGTACGCACGGCAATGTAAATTTTTTAAAATTTTACGCCGCAGCGATATTGCAAGGTGCGTTCACATCGCAAAACATACCGCAAAGCGCTGCTTCCGCAAAATACGCCTGCACGAAATACCGCACGCAAAAAGTTTGTCTCGCACGCTGCGCCCGCGATACGTTAGCTTTTGGCGCGCAACACGGCTGCTTGTTAGGCAAATTAGCCGTCACGCGGCCCAAGTCCGAACGCCTTTGCAGTCGCGGCACTTAAGATCGCGTACTTTCCGGAGCGGTTTTTGGTGCGCAGCAAAACTTTCTGCTCGCACACGGCTAGAGCCTAAACTTCCGCAGCACAAGCTAGGCCTCCGCGGCAAACCAAACTTTAGTGGCAAGGCTAAGCCCCCCTAGCAGCCTCGCTTACATAGCCGCAAGGTGCCTCGTATCGGACGCACGGCGTGATTTAAAATTTCGATACGCTGCGGCAAATTTTAAAATTCCAAAGCCCTAAAAAGCAAAATTTTAAAATTTTAAATTTTGCATCCCTTTGCAAATTTATAAAATCGCAAACCGCAAATTTCGCGCTCAATCTTTAAATTTTAAACCACACCTTAAAATTTCAATGTATCTTA
>NZ_CALIJF010000283.1 GCF_938018035.1 uncultured Campylobacter sp.
CTCCTCTGCTAGGCGCTTTTTATAGGCGTATCTAAAATAAGATGACAAAGCTGGCGGCCATATTAGCGCTAAACCTATCGCTAACACCACGCTAGCCCAGCGCAAGAGTACCGAAAATATTTCTGCATAGTTTGCCGTATTGATATTAAACCATGCCACTGGCATGAAGTTTTGGATTGCGATTAAATATATGAGAGCACTTGTTAGCATGGCGGGTAGAGAATAATTCAAGACATTTAATTTTTGGTAGTTTATATCCGCGGTAAGATATCCTACCACACACGCAATAAAAATAAATGAGTATAAAGTAGCGCGCAATATTGCTAGGCGTTGTAACCCGAGAGCTTGATTGTTGGCGTTATCATCGTTTATGTTTTGATTATTTTTGTTTGAGTACCCTGCAGCAAAAGCAAAATGTGCGCCTATCGCCACAAAGCAAACACATTGCGTAAAATCGTAAAGTAGACAAATAGAAAACCATTCCAATATATCTAAATCATGGTAGTCTTGAAGCTTCTCACTTACCAGATAAAGCCCTGATATTCTTATTACACAAAACGTCGCCGCGAGTAAAATCGGGTGCAGCGCGAGCTTGCCGCTCCTTAAATCAGAGAGTAAATTTTTAAAATATCTCATGCTTTCCCCTTAAAATTCCGCGGAATTTTAAAATCCCGAAAGAACTCCGCGTATAGTTTGCGAGAAGAATTTTGTAATTCCCCAGTGCGGAATTCTACTACTAAATTTAGAATTTTGCAGCGAGGAATTTTAAAATCAAAGTATGTAACGCAAGCCGTTAAATAAAAATGCTCGGACGCAGTCCGTACCTCTGGCATCGTCGGGGGATGGGTGGGGTTTGTGGGCGAGCATAGCAATGCGGTGCTGCGGAGGCGGCGTCCTGCGAGAAGTGTGACCTCGCATTGGGCCCCCCTTCCCGCCCCAAGAAAAATAGAAATCACGGCATAAATTTCACGGGCTATGAATTTGGTGATAAATTTTATTTTGTAAGTTTCTATCAAATTTCATGGATATAGCTTAGCGTCTGGGTGCATTATGCGCGATATTCGTAAGGGGGCAGCGCTCGGAGTTAGTGGGGCGCCCCCTTACCAACCCCCACCTGCGCGACGCTAGCGGTGCGGACTGCGTCCGCGTTAAATTTAAATTACGGCTTTCGCCACATAAATTTAAGTTAAATTTCTACGCTTTTTTCAACGTCGTATTCTAAAGCTCCGATAAAATTTTAAAACAGAATTTTAAGAAAATTTAACGGCAAAATTTTACTCGCTTCTCATGTTTTTAGACGCGGTTTCTAGCTGAAATTTTAAAGCCACTTTGCTCGTTCATTGCTAGGATCCGTTTCGTTGCCGATCGCTTCGTAGCGCGAGTAGTAAAACTCTACAAACTCTCGCACCTGCGCCTCGCGCGGCAGATACACGCCGCCGCTAAGCTCCGCAAAGCGCGACAAAAATTCCGCCGCGTCCTTTTTGTCGCAATAAAGCCGCGCCAGCTCCTCATAGTTTTGCAAGCACGCGGCTTTGAAGCTCTCATAGCCTGCGCGGTCAAATTTAACCGCCAACCGCCTGCGTTCAAATTTCAAAACGCCCGATGCGAAAAGCAAGCTCAGATGTATCAGAGCCTCGCAGTAGTAGGGCTTGAGCTCCTCCACCCGCTGCCACGCGATGAGCCCCACGGCGCGGCGGATCAGCTCATCTAGCACCGGCAAGCAAAACTCCGCCTCTTCGTGGAAAAAGAAGCTCACGAGCCCGCCCGTGGTCGCCTTGTACTCCTCGATGAGCTTAAAAAGCCCCGAGCGGTTCATGCGCGCCTCGGTGTCCGCATCGATGAAAAATATATGCCCGAACTCGTGCCCGATCGTCGATATTTCATAGACGCGGCGCCAAATTTGCGGCTTTTTAAATAAAATTTCGCGTCCGAAATTTAGATAATCGAGGTCGAAAATTTCGCTGCTTAGCCGCATAAAAGGTCTAGCTTTGGCGCTTTCATAGACGAAATTTACGAAAGCGAAAATTTTCTTGCCGCAGTTGGTGCTTACGAACTCGTCGTTGGGTACGACCTGCGCCGAAAAGAGGCCGTTAAGATCGGCGCCGTAGTAGATCAGCGGCGCGCAGACGTAAAGCTGGGTTTTGGCGATGTTTGAGAGCACGAGCGAGTGCATGACGGCGTTATCGGCGCCGATTTTTTCATACGCACGCTCAAAACTCTCGCTTACGCGCGCTTTAAATTCCTCCGCGCTAAACTCATACGCGCCCGCAAGCCTGACGTCCCATTCCAGCGCGACTGCGTGCGTGTAGGCATCCTCGTAGTATTCGAGCGGATGCCCGATCTGAAGCGGCGTTTTTATATCCATCCACGCGATCTCCGCATCCCGCCACGCGCCGATCACCGCGCTAGCGTCCTTTTCGCAAAAGGCCTGTTTGAGCTTGCTTAGATACGCGATGTAGGCCAGCTCGCTCTCATCTTCGGCAAGCGTCACGAGGCGCTCTAAAAGATCGCTAAATTCACTCTGCAGCTTTGCCGTCTCATCCGCAAATGCCACGGCGTAGGGCAGCATTTGGGATTTGCCATCGCGCTGCACTATCGCGCCGTAGCAGCGCTCGCAGATCTCGCCGTGAGGCGTGCGCATAAACAGCTCCTCTTGCAGTAAAAATTCCTTCGCCTGCGCAAGCGAGCTAAATTCCCTCTGCAAGCGCTTGTTCGTGCCTTCGATGATTAGGGCTTGCCAGCTTTTTTGCATATCGCTTAGTACGAGCCCGATGCGGTGCACGCCCTTTAAAAGCTCTAGATAAAACGGCTGCAAAATCCCCTGCGCGCCCGCCTCGGCGATGAGCGCTTCGTGCATGCTCTCGTGTATTTCGCGCGTGAAATCATACATTTTGCTCTTTAGCTCGCGCTGTCGTGCCTCATCGTAGCCCAAGCGGCGAAATTCCTGCAGCAGCGGATCTTCTTTGAGATCCACGATGCGGCGCAGCACGGCGATGCGCGCAGTATCGCTCGGCTCAAAGCCGCAAATTTTCAGCCCGCGCGCGATCAGCTCGGCGTGCGGCTCGTCGTAGAGGGCGTTTAGTCGTGCCTTAGCGCTTGCCGCCATCTCGCTAAGTTTTGCAAAATCGTTCATCGCGTATCCTTTTTGCCGTTTTATCGTCTTTTTACGAGCGGAATGTGCCTGCTTCGCGAGCAAAATTTTATCCTCACGCCCGCTTAAAATTTTAAAATTTCGGCATAGATTTTTGCCGATTGTATCGAAAAAGTGTTAAATTTGCGCGGTTAAAATGCAAGATTTTTAAATTTAAGGAGTAAAAATGAGCGATTTAGACTTAGACGATTTCGGCGAGCCGCGCATCAAGGTCGTAGCGCTGCCTAAGGATACGAATAGCTCGGGCAATATTTTCGGCGGCTGGATACTAGCGCAGATCGATTTAGCGGGCGCGACGGCGGCGCGCGAGATAGCGCCCGAGCGGGTCGTGACGATCTCGATGCAGGAGGTAACTTTCAAGCAGCCCGTATTTATCGGCGATGTCATCAGCTGCTACGCAAAAGTATTAAGCGTAGGAAATACCTCTATCCGCGTGCAGATCGAGGTCGCAGCGCTACGACTGGGCGAGGATGGATTTCGCGAGTGTCTGCACGTAACCAGCGCGATCGCAACCTACGTAAGCGTGACCAAATTAGGCCAAAAAAAGCCGATCAGCGCAGAGATCAAGCGGCTGCACGGATTTTAAAATTTCTCAGACTTTAGTTTTAGCTCAAGGAATTTTAGCGTCAAGCTTATAACGCGAAAATTCTTATGTGGGATAGGCTTAGTGCACAGAATTTGCTGCGTAAAATTTTATAATTTTAAGCGCGGAATTTTGCTGTACAGTATTTTGGTAGAAAACCTCGCAGACAGAATTTTAGAATTTTAGAATTTTAGAATTTTAGAATTTTAGAATTTTAGAATTT
>NZ_CALIJF010000284.1 GCF_938018035.1 uncultured Campylobacter sp.
TGCTCATAACTTCGTATGCTTTGCGTTTTATAAGTAAGCTAAAGGTGTATGCGGGGATCGCTACAAAAATTCCACATCCTGTAGCAACCAGGGCCTCACTGATCGCAGGAGCGATAGTATCGATGCCGGAATTTCCGCCGCCAAGCTTGGAAAATGTGTGAAGTATGCTAACGACTGTACCAAATAGCCCGATAAATGGCGAAGTGGAGGCGACGATAGATAGCCAAGTAAGTCCGCTAGTGGAGTCACGTTCGGCTTTGCCTTTATAAATTTCCAGGGCTTCTTTTGAAATTTTATCGGTATTTACTTTTTGAAAAATAGAGCCCGAAAGCGAAATCCTACCACCCATCAGCAAGGATTCGAGTGCCTTTGCTTCGCGGTGTTGCCACGCACTAAGCCCTACAAATCTGGAGATTAAAATCGTAAAAGTGACGATAAAATAGATGGATAACCAAGAAAGCACGAATATCGTAATAAACGTGCTTCTCGTAAAATAACTTAAAATTAGATCTAGCATATTTAACTTTGCCTTGCGAATTCGTCTACTCTAGCCATGATTGCTGCGGAATTTGCCGCATCGGAGCTAATGGACGCAAGCATATCTTTGGCGCGCTGCAAAGACTTCGCTACGGCGCTTTCGCTATTGCCTCCGATAGCCACGGCTTGAGTGGCTAGGATAGTAGTTTTTTCTTCGGTAACTTCCAAAAATCCGTCATTTACCAAAACAAGCTGCTTTTTGCCGTCTTTATCCACAATCTCGACGACGCCACCTTCACTTTTGTCTTTAAGTCCCGTTAGCAAGCTCGCATGCCCTGGCAAAATACCCATTTCGCCAGTAATGCCGGGGAGTTGGACGGATTTGACTTCGCCCGAAAAGACCATCCCTTCGGGCGTAACGATATCTAAAAGCAAAAATTCTTTCATCTTAAAATTCCTATGCTTTCATCTTTTCAGCTTTTGCTACTACCTCGTCGATATTTCCCACCATATAAAAGGCATTCTCCGGCAGATCGTCGTATTTGCCCTCTAAAATTCCCTTAAAGCCAGCGATAGTTTCCTCTAGCGAGATATATTTGCCCGGACTTCCGGTAAATACTTCGGCTACGAAAAACGGCTGAGATAGATAGCGCTCGATCTTTCTAGCGCGCTCGACTACGAGCTTGTCCTCTTCGCTAAGCTCATCCATACCTAAAATCGCGATAATGTCTTGCAAATCTTTATATTTCTGAAGCACCGCTTGGACGCCGCGAGCGACCTTGTAATGCTCCTCACCGATGATTTGCGGATCAAGCATTCTTGAGGTCGAATCAAGCGGATCGACGGCAGGATAAATTCCTTTTTCGGCGATCGCTCTGTTTAAAACGGTCGTCGCATCAAGGTGCGCGAAAACGGTCGCAGGAGCTGGGTCGGTAAGGTCGTCCGCAGGCACGTAAACGGCCTGAACGGAGGTGATAGAGCCCTTTTTGGTCGAAGTGATACGCTCTTGCAGTTTACCCATTTCGCTAGCAAGCGTAGGCTGATAGCCGACCGCGGACGGAATTCGTCCCAAAAGCGCGGACATCTCCGAACCAGACTGCGAGAAACGGAAGATATTATCGATAAACATCAAAACGTCAAGCCCAAGCTCGTCGCGGAAGTACTCGGCCATCGTAAGACCGGTTAGCGCGATACGGTTCCTCGCCCCCGGCGGCTCGTTCATCTGTCCGTAGGTCAAGGCGACTTTATCCAAAACGCCCGATTCTTTCATCTCGTTATAAAGGTCGTTTCCCTCTCTCGTTCGCTCGCCGACGCCCGCAAATACGGAGTAACCGCTGTGTTTGAAAGCGACGTTGTGGATTAGCTCCATAATAATAACGGTCTTACCGACGCCTGCACCGCCGAATAGTCCTACCTTGCCACCCTTTGCGTAAGGAGCAAGCAGATCGACCACTTTGATGCCGGTTTCAAAAATTTCACTCTTCGTGCTTTGATTTTCAAAGCTAGGCGGATCTCTGTGAATGGACCAGCGAGTTTCAAATTTTTCATCCTCGCCTTCGTCGATCAGATCGCCTGTGACGTTAAAAATTCTACCCAAAACTTTCTCGCCCACAGGCACCGTAATAGGCGCGCCAAGAGCCGTAGCCTCAAGCCCTCGCCTAAGTCCATCGCTCATATCCATAGCGATCGTGCGGACGCGATTGTCTCCAAGGTGCGCGGCTACCTCTAGGATCAGCCTACGATGAGCGCCCTCGACGTCAAATTTAACCTCGATAGCTTCATTAATCTTCGGCAAGTAGTCCTTGAAATCGACATCGACCACGGGACCCATTACCTGAGAAATTATTCCTTTCATCCGTTTTCCTTTCATTTCATTGATTCGACGCCGCTTATGATCTCGATAAGCTCAGTCGTGATAGAGCCTTGTCTGGCTTTGTTGTATGCTAAATTTAACTGCGATACGCGCTCCTTGGCGTTGTTTGTCGCATTCTCCATCGCATTCATTCTCGAGCAATGCTCCGCTGCCAAAGAGTCAATAAGCGCGTAATACATGCTGTAGCTAAGATAGCTCTGGATTAAATTTAACATCAATGTTTCTTCGTCCTCAGGGCTTTCAACCTCTACTTCCAATGTAGATGTTTTTAAAGCGTCCTCATTAATCGCAGGCTCACCGATCGGCACCAACGTATTTACCCGCATCTCTTGAGTAATCATATTCAAATAGCCATTGTGGACGAGTATGACTTCATCGGTTTTGCCTTCGTTAAAATCCTTAACTGCGGCTTGGACGATTTCGTTAGCTTTCTCGGACGATGGAGATGAGCTGACGCCGATATATCGCTCCAAAAGCTCAACGCCTTGAAAATCAAAATACTCTATCCCCTTTTTGCCGACGGCGCGAAGGCGAACCTTGATCTTTTTAGCTTTAAGCTCCTCGATCAAAGCTTTGATCTTTTTGATGGTGTTGATATTAAAACCGCCGCAAAGCCCTTTATCTGCAGTGATAAACAGCAGATCAACCACCTTTACTTCCCGCGTGGTATCAAAAATTCTAAGTTTTTCGTCGTTGCCCGAATTATTGCCTACGTAATTTTTAACGCGCGCAGAAATTTCACCCAAGACCTCGTTAATCTTCACCGCATAAGCACGCGAGCGCATCGCCGCCTCTTTAGTATTTTTAAGCTTGACGTTGGAGACCAGCTTCATAGCTTTGGTAGTCTTCTCCGTATTTCTGACGCTCTTGATCTGTAGCTTTATATCCTTTAAATTTGCCATAATTTAGCCTTTTTAAGCGGCAAAGGTCGCTTTAAAGTCATTTAGAGCCTTGATTAAATTTTCTTCCAAATCCTTCTCGATGGTCTTTTTGCTTCTTATCTCTTCAAAAATTTCAGGATATTTCGCCTCGATATACGGATAGAGCTCAGCTTCGAATTTACCAATCGAACTCGTAGGCACATCGTCCAAAAATCCGCGGCTTCCCGCAAAGATGATGACCACTTGATTTTCGACCGGAAGCGGCGAATAAGGAGGTTGCTTTAAAATTTCGACCATTCTTTGTCCGCGATCCAGCTGCTTGCGACTACTCTCGTCCAGATCGCTCGCAAACTGCGCAAACGCCTGAAGTTCGCGGTATTGAGCAAGATCTAGGCGCAAGGTTCCAGAGACCTTTTTGATAGCTTTAATCTGCGCAGAACCGCCGACGCGGCTAACCGAAAGACCTACGTTGATCGCAGGGCGAATTCCTGAGTTAAATAGACCAGATTCTAGGAAAATTTGACCGTCAGTGATAGAGATAACGTTTGTAGGGATATATGCCGAAACGTCGCCTGCCTGCGTCTCGATGATAGGAAGCGCCGTTAGGCTACCTGCACCGAGTGCGTCGCTTAGCTTACTAGCACGTTCAAGCAAACGAGAGTGCAGGTAGAATACGTCGCCAGGATACGCCTCACGTCCTGGCGGACGACGCAAAATAAGTGACATCTCGCGATACGCAACCGCATGCTTGCTCAAATCATCGTAGATGATAAGCGCGTGGCGGGAGTTATCTCTGAAATACTCACCCATCGTGCAGCCCGAATATGGAGCCAAATACTGAAGCGCGGCTGCCTCGCTAGCACCGGCTGCAACTACGATCGTATAATCCATCGCGCCGTATTCTTCAAGCTTTTTAACGACTTGTGCGACGGTGGATTGTTTCTGACCGATTGCTACATATATGCAGATGACGTCTTGGCCCTTTTGATTGATGATGGTATCAACAGCAACAGTGGTTTTTCCTGTTTGGCGGTCGCCGATGATGAGCTCGCGCTGTCCGCGACCGATCGGCACTAGCGCGTCTATCGCTTTAAGACCGGTTTGAAGCGGCTCATGGACGGATTTGCGAGCCATGATGCCTTTTGCCTTTTCCTCGACAAATCTCGTCTCGGTGGTCTCTATCGCGCCTTTGCCATCGATCGGTTCGCCTAGAGCGTTTACTACGCGACCGATTAATGCATCACCTACCGGAACGCGCAAAAGCTTACCCAGTCTTTTAACGCTACTACCTTCGTTAATACCGCTAGTATCGCCTAAAATAACGATGCCGACACTGCTCTCCTCTAAATTTAACGCGATACCACGAGCTCCGTTTTCGAATTCGACCATCTCGTTAGCCATTACGTTTTTTAAGCCGTAAACATTAGCAACGCCGTCTGCGACCGAAACGACCTTACCGGTTTCTTCGATATCAACGCTAAGATCGAAATTTTCGATTCGCTCTTTGATTATGCTGCTGATTTCGTCTGCCTTAATTTTCGCACCCACGCTTTACTCCTTTAAATTGCTTTTAAAATATATTCGCTCATTTTTTGTTTCAATCTATCAACTGAAAAACTAATCTCAAATCCAAGATCCTCGACTTCGATCTTAATGCCTTCAAGCTCGCTTTTAACGGGTTGCAGAGTAATATCTGCATTAAATTTCTTTGAAATTTTGACCTCTAGCTCTTTTATTTTCGCGGCGTCTATTTCGGTAGCGGAATAAATTTTACCTAAGTATTTATTATCCAGCGCCGCAATATTCTTGCGCAGTTCCTCGACTATCTGTGGAATTAGCGCAATACGCCTATTTTTAGCTAAAAGTTTAATAAAATTTACGATTTTTTCGCTTGGATTTTTTATAAACGACGCAATAAGTTCCACTTTGGATTCCTCTTTTAGCGTCGGAGATTTTACAATATCTTGGAATTTTGGAATTCTAAATGCGCTCGCGACGCTCTCGAGCGTCTGCAAAACAGAGCCTAGTTCATCTTTTTTATAGCTCAGTATCAGGGCGTTTACATATCTTTTTGAGGTGTTATTTATCATCATCCGACCTTTTTCTCTACGATTTTAATCAGTTTGTCTTGACCGAATTTAATGTCGTCCGATGCAAAAACGTCATCCAGTATCTCGCTTACGACCTCTTTTTTGATCTTGCGCGCCTCAAAGCTCTTCTGCTCATCGAAAGATTTTTGCAAATTCGCAATCTCTTGCTCGGTCGCATTTTTTATCTTTTCGGCAGCGAACACGATCTCTTTTTTAGCGGTTTCGATTAAAGCTGCGCCTTGGACCTTAGCATCTTGCAAATCTTTTTTAACTTGCTCTTTGCGAGCTGCGGACTCTTTTAAAATTTTCTGATTAGCCTCAAGTCTAGATGCGATGCCGTCGATTCTACCTTGATATGCTGCTTTTGCAGGACCTTTTAAAAGATAAAACAAAATTCCGAAAAACAAAATGAAATTTATGCTTCGCCACAGCACGTCGTAGTCTTTGACTCCATCGTGCCCACCGCTTGCTAAAACAAACGCCGGAATTATAAATAAAAATAGATATTTTTTCATACTGAAATCCTCATACTTTAGCCACAGCGCTGCTTAGAGCATTTTTAAATTCCGGAATTTTGGCTTGCAAATCATTTTTTAGGTTGCGCTTTTGCTCATCCAAACCGCCTAAAAATTGATCGAAATCCTCCTCCATAGCGGCTTTTTTCTCGGCTATTTCTCTGGCGGCAGCCTGCTTCGCGCTATCCATCGCCTCTTGCTTTATTTTAACAGCCTGCAACTTCGCAGCATCCATGATTCTTACGATCTCTGCTTTATCGGCATCTGCATCTTGTGCGTTTTTCATCGCATTTGCCTCATCTTCTTTAATAATAGCCTCTCGCTTTTCCATATGCAAAAGTAACGGTCTATAAAGCTTAATATTTAAGAAGTAAATCAAAGCTAAAAATACGACGATGGTCGTTATCATGGCGGTCAAACTTACGTCTAGCATCGCACCTCCTCCAGGTTGGTTTTAAACAAAATGCGTATTTTACAATATGAAAAATTAAAATACACTATAAAAAATCATCCGATTTTCTTTAAAAACTCGGAAATTTGTAAAATTTCGCTAAATTCGATCGAAATTTTACGCTCTTTGATACTTATTTTACCGAATTGATCAAGCTTAGCCTTTAGCTTTAAAAGCTCAGGCTTGAAGCTTTGAAATTCCACGCCAGGCTTTTTCTCTTTTGGAACGGTTTTATCTTTGAGCTTTTTTACTAAATTTTCGGTATCTCTTACGCTTAGACGCTGTCCTAAAATGGTATTTAGCGCTAAAATTTGATCCTCTTTTTCGAGTCCAACCATTATCTTGGCGTGCCCTTGCGAAATTTTATCTGCGCTTATGGCGTCTTGCACTTCGGAGCATAAATTTAAAAGTCTTAGCGTGTTGGTAATCTGCGTGCGGGACTTTTTGATGATGTCGGCTAACTCCTCTTGCGTAATCCTGTATTCGCCGATGAGCTCCTTATAGGACTTAGCAAGCTCGATAGGATTTAGATCCTCGCGCTGGATATTTTCGATGAGGGCAAGCTCTCTTAAATTTTGAGATTTTATGTCCGCGACTACGGCTTTGATTTTACTATCGCCCAAAAGCTTCGTCGCTCTTAGGCGTCGCTCGCCGGCGATAAGGACGTAAGAATCATCTTTTTGAATAACGATGATAGGCTGAATAAGCCCGTGGCGGGCAATACTCTCGCTTAGCTGCCTAAGTGCCTCTTCATCGAAGCTTTGACGCGGTTGATATGGATTTGGCTCGATTTTATCGACATCGATTTCGATAACTAAGCTATCGGCATTTCCGCTTTCTAGCTCTCTGTTATAGGAGCTTTCTACGTCGTCTAAAATCGCACCGAGCCCGCGCCCGAGCGCTCTTTTTACCTTGCCCATTTTTGCTCCATTATGGATTTAGCGAGGTCTTGATAAGCGATGGAACCAGCAGATTTTATATCGTATAAAACCACCGGCTTGCCAAAACTTGGGCTTTCAGCTAGCTTGATATTGCGCGGGATGATGACTAGATCATCACTCTTACCGATACGAAAGAGCTTATCGTCGAAATACTCGCGTAAATTCGCGACCGTTTCTTTAGCGAGATTGTTTTGCAAGCTGTACATTGTCGGCAAAAATCCGCGAATTTTTAAATTTTTATTGAGCGTTTGCTTGACGACTTTTACGGTATTTAGGATCAACGCGACGCCTTCAAGCGCGTAGAATTCGCACTGAATCGGGATAATTACGCTATCGCTTGCGACCAAGGCATTTACCGTAATGCTACCGAGCGTCGGCGGCGAATCGATGATTATGAAATCATATCTGTCCTTAACCTCAGAAATTTTATTTTTTAGCATTAGTTTGAAGTCTTTCTCTTCACTTACTTCGCGCTCGATGCCTACAAGTCCGATGTTTGACGGCACCAGATCCATAAACTCAAGTTCGGTCTTTTGGATCACTTCAGACATGCTCTTACGCCCCGTTAGGACGTGATAAATGTTAAATTCAAAGTCGCTGCGGTTAAAGCCAAGCCCGGTCGTAGCGTTCGCCTGAGGATCTACGTCAATCAGTAGAACCCGCTTTTTCTTTATCGCTAGCGACGCAGCGAGATTAACCGCTGTGGTCGTCTTTCCGACGCCGCCTTTTTGATTGGCAATCGTAATTACTTCACTCATCTTAAAGCATAAACCCTTTCTTCATTTATTATGATCGATCCGTCTTCGCAAAGTTTAGCCTGCTCGAGCGAAATTTTTTCGTCGCCTAGATGAACGCTAAATTTTTGCGATTTTTGGAATTGTAACGAAAAATTTCTAAAAATTTGCTTCCACGAGATTTTATTTTCATATAGCGCAAAAAAGCCCTCTATAGCGTCTTTTGCGCTGATTTTTATATCTAAAATTCCCGCATATTCGGGCGCGCCGAGTAGGTTCATGCCGATGCCGCAGATGAGGGTATTTTTGATCTTATTCGTCATCGCCCCGCCGATTTTGCGCTCGCCTAGATAAAAATCGTTGGGCCATTTTAGCCAAAGCTGCGAACCGAGCGATGCGAGAAGCTCCTGCATAATCATCGCAAAATATATGCTTGCCGACTGAGGCGGCACATCTGCAGGCAGATCGCTCTGCGCGACACAGAACGAAAATGCGAGATTGCCGCTCGCGCCCTCCCAGTAGTTGCCGCGCGAGCCGATACCGGCGCTTTGGCGATTTGCGGCGATCGCAAAAGGCGGCGTTATCTTGCCTTCGCGCACGGCGTCTACTAAAAACTCCTGCGTAGAGGGCATTTGCTCTACAAATTCTACTTGCAAAACCTGCTCCTTGCGTAAGACAAAGCGCTCGTCTTGAAATATTGCAAGCATTTAAATTCCGCGCTGTGATAGAATTTTCCAACAAGATAAAATTTAGCACGATTAAATTTTACGGCATAGCGGAATTTTATGCGATGAAATTTTACGATCTTGCTAAATTTTTCGGCAACGCCGCGGATTTTCCTAGCGACACCGCGATAAAATTTTAAAGCTTTATCTTGCAAAAATTCTGCGGCACGATCATAGAATTTTAAGCGGTGTGTGTTCGGTGCGACGCCGCAAGGTTCGCAACCGCCAAAGCGAAATTTAAAGCTCCTGCGAGCGTAAAATTTTAAAGTATAGAAGCGAGGTTTTAAAATTTTATAAAGCCTTGATTTTGGAGCTTCGCTTCGAAATTCCGCACAGTAAAATTTTACTTCACGATTGCGGCGATATCCAAGGCAGAATTTCGCCGCGACGCCAAAAGCGCGGCGCAAATAAAATTCCCGCGTAGCATCAAAAGCGCGGCACAAAACGCGAGAATTTAAAATCCCGCTTAGCATAGCAGATCACCGATCTTTAGCCGCTTACCGTTTAGATACGCGCTAGCGTCCACCGGCTTTTTGCCGGGCTCTTGCACTTTTAAAATTTTAATAGCGCCCTCGCTGCAAGAAACGCAAAAGCCGAGCTTATCGACGCTTAAAATTTCGCCCGAGCGTTCAAATTTGCGCTCGCGGGATTCGCGCAAAAGCTCTAGTTCTAAAATTTTTAGTCCGCCAGCTAGATAAATCCCGGGCCATGGCGTTAATGCGCGAAATTTATTATAAATTTGCTCCGCTTTTTCATCAAAGTTAAAAAGTCCGTCAGATTTTGCGATTTTTTTGCAGTGCGTGGCCTGCGCGTCGTCTTGCTTTAGCAGCTTTAAATTTACAAAATTTCGCAGCGTTTTTACGATCAGCTCTCCCGCTAGATCACCCAGCTCGTCAAACAGCTGTGCCGCCGTTTTGTCCTCGCAAGGCGTGTAGGCAAAATCAAGCATATCGCCCGTGTCAAGCCCCGCGTCCATCAGCATTGCCGTCACGCCGGTCTGCTTCTCACCCGCTAGTAGCGCACTCTGGATCGGGCTTGCGCCGCGATATTTAGGCAGGATCGAAGCGTGCAGGTTTATGCAAGGCGCGATATCAAGGACGGCTTGCGGCAAAATTTTACCGTATGCCGCAACCACGATAAAATCTGGCTTTAGCTCTTTTATCTGTGCTGCGACCGCCTCGTCTTTTAAGCTCGCGGGCTGAAAGATCGGCACGGCGCTCAGGTGCCGCTGTGCATAAACTTTAACCTCGCTAGGAGTTAAAATTTGCTTCCTGCCGACAGGCTTATCAGGCTGCGTAAAGACGGCCGCGATCTTAAATTTCGCCTCCGCAAGCGCGCGCAAAATTTTAGCCGCATACTCGGGCGTTCCCATAAAAACTATATTCATTCTTTTCCTTTAAATTTAGTCAAATCGCGGCGCAAGCGATCATGCGGGCGCTAACTGCGCGCAAAATAAATTTTACGCAGATCGCGAAGCAAAACTGGTCCGTACTCACTCGCGCGAAGTAAAATTTATACGCGTCGCGTAAACCAAACTCCGCGCAAAAAGCTGTTTCATCGCTCGCCTGCGCATTATTTGACGGCGAATTGATTTTTATCCTCGGATCCGTCCGGCCAAGGCCAAAAAGCGCACGGATCTTCGGACCAATAAATCTTTGCAGACGGTCTCGCTCCCAGCTCGTCAAGGCTAATCTTGCCGTCACGATTAGCATCCAACCTCTTAAATTCCGAGCCCGAGCGCAGATTTAGCTCTACTCTCAGCCCAGACGGCACCTCGCTTGCCGTCCACTCCTGCAAGCTCAGTGTGCCGTCGTGATCTTTATCGTTAAAGTCCATAAAATAAGGCACCGGATCGGCGGGATCGCAACCGTATGCGCCGAAGAATAACAGCGCAAGTATAAAAATTTTATTCATTTCGCCTTCTTAAATTTTATCTTTTTGCGGCGTTTGCGAGCGGTAAAAATAAAATTTAACCGCATATGCGAGCACGCTTAAGGCCTGCGTTCGTTAAAGCCCTCTGCGGCGCAGCTTTAGCGCAACCTACAGCTCCTTTTTAAGTAGCTCAAGCAGGTTAAATTTTAGCTCGTTTATATTTTGTCCCGTCGCCGAGGAGATC
>NZ_CALIJF010000285.1 GCF_938018035.1 uncultured Campylobacter sp.
GCTGTATGGACTCAGGGCTAGTAAAAGAGCAAATGCTCCGCTCTGTGCCTGAAAAAACCCGTGCGCTAAATGAAAAGGCGTATGATTTGGGGATGAAATACGCGAGAGAGGTTTTTGAGACGGAGTAAAATTTTATGGCAGCGAAACTATAGAAGTGGGCGGTATATTCTTAGCGGCTTTATTCTTGCTTTTTTTGCGAAGTGCATCAGCTATAAGGATGAAATTTATCGCGTTGTTAAAATTTTTATTTCGGTACAAGTATACTTACCGCTTTTCTTAAAGGATTACACTCGCTATCGCTTAGGCAAATTTCTAATTGCTCCTTTATTTTGCAGGAAAAATCCTTCTTGTCGCTGTTTTTTCCGTAACAAACCTTGTCAAAGTAACCGATAGCTCTATGTATATTTCCGCCGTAAAATACTTCATTCCCTGCTAGCAAAAAGCAATAATACATCATATCCCCCTCGCAAGCTTTCTTTAATGCTAAAACGGAATCTTTATATCTACCCATTGTAACCAAAAGCACCGCGCCGAGCGATCCGCAGCTTTCGTAATCTCCGTCGTCGCACTTTTTGGATAAAATTTCGACTAGCCTCGTGCACGCACTGTATTTTCCGTCGCCGTTATCGCACTCTAAATTTAGCTCTTTTTCTTCCCAAGTTTTGAAAAAGCTCGGATCCATGGGTCTTGCCATACTAGAGCATATTGAAAATATCAAGGCTAAAACTATAAATTTAATTTTCTGCATTTTCTCTCCTATTTAGATTTTGATATATAAAGCGGCTTTTTAAACAACATCATCTTACGCTTTTTAACAAAATTCTTGCTTTTTTTATAGGATTGCACTCGCTGTCATTTAGGCATTTTTCCAATTCCTCTTTTATCTTGCACGCTTCGTTTTTATATACGCTATCTATTCTTTTGCATGTCTTTCCAAGATATTTCATGGCTGAATTTATGTCCCCGCTGTACCGTATTTCGATTACACTTAATACATAGCAATAGTTTGCTGCGCCGGCTTCACAGGCTTTTTTACAAGCATAGGCAGAGTCCTCATATCTGTCCATAGAACTGAGAAGCG
>NZ_CALIJF010000286.1 GCF_938018035.1 uncultured Campylobacter sp.
TGTCTACATTGCCGTCCTCGCCCGCGATGAAATTTTTAAAATTCCCGCCGCTACGAGAGAAAGCCAAAAACGCCTCGAAAATATCGCCGTGCATGCGAAAATCGCGCCGCTCCAAGCAACCGAGCCCGAGCTGTGCCATCTCGCCATCGAGCAGCATCGATTTTATGATCTGAAGCTCCGCGATCTCCTTGCGGCGCAGTAGCGTCCGCCCGAGCCTCGCCGAAGCGGCAGGCGACGCAGAGCTCTCGTAGCGCGCCGTGTTTTGCGTGCGAACAAAATTTCCGCCGTTTAAGCTCCCGCTCGCACCGCCCCTGCCGTCTGCGCCGTGCCCTTCGTAAGAGCCGAAATTTCCGCTTGCATTAAAATTTTGCGAGCCGAAATCGCGAGAGCCGAAATTCCCGCCCTCGTTAAAATTTCGCCCCTCAAAGCCCGCGCCGAAATTTTTACCGCCGCTAGAGAGATTGAACGAAGCGGGCGAGACGTTTAAAATTTGCGCCACTAGACTCTGATAGGACTCGACTAGCACGGGACCGAGCGCTGCGGTAAATTCTTTGATCTCATTTAGCGCCGCTTCTTTTTGCACGGGGCGGGCGAGGTCGTATTTTTTAGCGATTCTTCGGATCAGAAACTCCCCGCTCTCCATGCCGCTAGCATAAATTTGCTCTAGCTCGCGCACCTTGCCCGCCGCAATCATATCCGCAGGATCGGCGCCGCCGCCGATTATAGCGACGCTTGAGTCGATCTTATTCAGGCACAAAAGCCGCGCCGATTTCATCGCCGCATTGATGCCCGCAGCGTCGCCGTCGAAGCTAAGCACGACGTTAAGCTCCGCGCGCTTTATAAGCGGCAGATGAGCGGGCGTCAGCGCCGTGCCGAGCACTGCTACGGCGTTGTCGATGCCCGCTTGGTGCAGCATGATGACGTCCATGTAGCCCTCGGTGATGATGAGAGTTTTTTTGGCGATCGCGCTTTTTTTCGCAAGGTCGAATGCATAGAAAATTTTAGATTTATCAAACAGTGCGCACTGCGGCGAATTGACGTATTTGGCAGGATTATCGCTTATCGTGCGGCCGCCGAAGCCCACGAGCTTGCTTGCGTGGTTGTAGATCGGAAAGGTGATGCGCTCGATGAAGCTAGCATAAAGCCCGCGCTCGTTTTGCTTCACCGCGCCCGCATTTAGCGCGTCTTGCGGCGGAATTTCTTCGTTTTGCAAAACTCTGATCGTCTGCGCGCTAGCTCCAGCGTAGCCAAGGCCGAATTTGCGAATAGTCACATCGCTTAGGCCGCGCTCGTGCAGGTATTTCACGGCGGCGTGGTTTTGATAAAGGCAGCTTTGGTAGTAGGCGTTTAAAATCCCGAGCACCTTCTTCTCTTCGCTGCGCTCCTGGACTTTAGCGCCGGTGTATTGCAGCGCGAAATTATACATCCCCGCAAGCTTTTCGACCGCTTCTGGAAAGCTTATCTTTTCGTAATCTTGGATAAATTTAATTGCGTTGCCGCCCGCTTTGCATGAAAAGCAGTGAAAAATTCCAAGTTTGGAACTCACGCTCATGCTCGGGTGCGAATCGTCGTGGAAGGGGCAGACGCCTACGAAATTTGCGCCGCTGCGCTTAAGCGGGACATATTTTTCTACGACGTCTACGATATCTACGGTGGCCAGCAGATTTTCTATGCTTTCGTTTTTAATCATAAGCGAAATTATACCCGCACTTTGCTATAATTGCCCTTTATTTTTGCGACGAGGTTTGATTTGGATAATTTTTTCTTAGACGATCGCGACCCGATTTTCGGGCTTATCATGTTGATAAGCATAATCTTGCTAGTGTCGATTCTAAGCTACATTTGGGGAGTTTTTTCTAAAAAAAACGAGAGGCAGAGCCTAGAGAATTTCATCAAAAAATTTGACACTCTAGACGCGCTTAACTCGGAGCACAGACAGCTTTTAGCAAGCCCGCAAATAGACATCCCGACGCTTGGAATTTTAGCTAGCTCTTTCGTCAAAAGCGGCGACTTCGAGCGCGCGATAGAAATTTATCTAATCGCGCTAAGTAAGGCTAGCGGTGGCGTACAGAGGGAGTTTATCCTCACCAATCTCGGTATCGTATATTTCAAAGCGGGCTTTTTAGGGCGCGCCGAGGAGGTATTTTTACAGGCGCTGAAGCTGCGCCCCAGAAACAAAGAGGCTCTTACGCATCTTACGGTGATTTACGAGCGGCTGAAACGCTTTAATGAGGCGCTTGAGGTGCTTGACGCGCTGCGCGAGCAGGACGCCGAAGTATATGCTCAAAGCCAGTTCGAGCGCGCTCAAATCATCGCAAACGACGCCAATACGCCGTTTAATAAGAAGATCGCTAAAATTTCAAAGCTAAACTTCAAAGGCGCGGGGCGGTTCTGCATGGAGCTTTTTATCAAAAACAAAGAGCCTATGGAGGGTTTCGATCGCTTCCCGCCGATCGAGCAGGCGATCGATCTGATCTATGATTTCCCTGCGGCGGTAAACACGCAGGATGCGGAGTATAACGCCCTTTTTTACGCGCTCGGAAAAAGCGATCAAAAGCCGCAGAGCGCGAGTAAAATTTTTGAGATCAACGCGCTTATGGCTATGAAGGACGCGGGCTTTGAGGACGCCGGGCTTAGCTTTAGCTACACCTGCGCGAAGTGCAAAAGCTCGGTGGGGCTTTTCTCACACCGCTGCCCGGTCTGCTACGAGCTAGGTAGCATGGAGATCAGAGCGCAAATTTCGGAGAAAACCGGTGAAATCGGTCAAACTTTTTAGCGACGGCAGCTGTCTCGGAAACCCCGGAGCAGGCGGCTGGGCTTACATACTGCAATACGGCAACGCGATAAAAAAGGCAAGCGGCGCAGAGGCGATGACGACGAATAATCAAATGGAGCTAACGGCCGCTATAATGGGGCTTAGCGCGCTTAAGCAGCCTTGCCGCGTCGAGCTTTTTACCGACAGCGAATATGTCGTTAAAGCGATAAATTCCTGGCTCGCAAAGTGGGTCGTTACCGATTTTAAGGGCAAAAAAAACGCGGATCTGTGGCGTAGATACCTTGCGGCGGCAGCGCCTCACGAGATCAAAGCCTCCTGGGTCAAGGGGCATGCGGGTCATCCGCAAAATGAGGAGTGCGATGCTATGGCTCGCGCGGCAGCAGAAGCGATAAAGGGCTAAAATTCTGCGGCAAAGCTTGTGGTTGCGCGGATTTGCCCGCGTTTACTTTGCACGCAGAGCCGCCTCGGCGTAAATTTTATCGCCCGAAGCCGGTTTTGACGCTTTCGTTCACGCAATCGAGCTCTTGTATTTGGGGGCAGGCGTGTTTTTGGCGTGGATTGTATGTGCAGCAAGTGGGCTTCGGCGCGGTTTAGCTTTGATACGTTCTATTCGTTCGCGTTTGCTCGCGCAAGCTCGCACTTATTTTGCGCACGGATTTGGTCTGTGGTGGACGAGCTTTGGTGAAGATTTTGTTAGCAGCGAGCAGGCTTTAGCGCTACCCTATTCGCGGCGAGCGCGTTTTTGGCGAAGATTAAATTTGCGGCAAGTGGGCTTCGGCGCGGTTTGCGTTAGAATTAGCAGGCTACGTTTAAATTTTATTCGCCTCAGATCGGCGACGGTGCGTTTCATTCGCCGCGTTAATGCAAATTTAGCGCAGATCCCGCTCGCGTTCGTTTCACTTGTGCGAGTTTTGTTCGCACCGGATGCCGTTTGCGTGCGGATCGCCGCGAATTTCGTAAAATTTTATAATAAAGGGCAAAGATGCAAAATTTAGAAAAATTACAAGAAAAACTGGGCTATAAATTTAAAAATTTAACCCACCTCAAGATCGCTCTTACGCACAAAAGCGCCAAAAACGGGCACAACAACGAGAGGCTGGAATTTTTAGGCGATGCGGTGATGGATCTTATCGTGGGCGAGTATCTTTTCAAAAAATTTAGCAGCGATGAGGGCGATCTGAGCAAGTTGCGCGCCGCGCTCGTGAACGAAAGCAGCTTTTCTAAATTTGCAAAATTTTTGGGCATCGGCGAGAACCTGAATATGTCGCTGTCCGAGGAGCGCAACGGCGGGCGCGAGAAGCCATCGCTGCTTTCGGACGCCTTTGAGGCGATAATGGGCGCCGTCTATCTTGAGAGCGGGCTGCAAAACACCGCCCGCATCGCGACTGCAATCCTAGAAATCCTCTATCCGCGTATCAGCTTTAACGAGCTCGTTAAAGACTACAAAACCGCGCTGCAAGAGCTCACGCAGGCCAAATTCGGCGTCACGCCCGAATATGTCCTTTTAGGCTCGAGCGGCCCCGATCACAAAAAAAGCTTCGAAATGGCGGCGCTCGTAGGCGGCAAGCGGCTATCATCCGCCGTGGGAGCGAGCAAAAAGGAGGCCGAGCAAAAATGCGCGCAAATCGCGATCGAGCTTTTACAAAACGGCGCCTCGCACAGCGCTAGCGCGACAAATGGCGAGCAAACGGCATGCGGCGACGCACAAAGCGGCGCAAACTGCGTTCAGGACGGTAGAAAAGGCTCACGAGGCGGCAGCGGACGGGCGCGGGACGGCAAAAATAGCGATCGTGCCGGCGTATCGGGTGGCACGCCGAGCGCTAAAAAAAGCAATGAGCGAAACAAAAACGCCGAACAAAACGGGCGCGATACGGATAAACAAGACGATGACGATCAAGGAGACGCACTATGAATACTTTCGGCGAGAGATTGCGCCTTAGCACCTTCGGCGAGAGCCACGGCGCGGCGATCGGCGGCGTTTTGGACGGCTTTCCGGCGGGCGTGGCGATCGAGCCTTCAAATATCCAAAGCGAGCTTGACCGCCGCAAACCAGGCGGCAAATACGCTACGCCGCGCAAAGAAGCCGACGAGATCGAAATTTTAAGCGGAATTTTTGACGGTCGCAGCACCGGCGCGCCGATCGGATTTATCATCCGCAACGCAAACCAGCACTCAAAGGACTACGAAAATCTAAAGGATATTTTCCGCCCCGCACACGCCGATTTTACATATTTTGCCAAATACGGACTGCGCGATTACCGAGGCGGCGGGCGGACAAGTGCGCGCGAAACCGCCGTACGCGTGGCTGCGGGGGCGTTCGCGCAAATCCTGCTAAATCACTTTAAAATTTCCGTAAAAAGCGGGATTTACGGCGTGGGCGAAATTTACGCGGAAAATTTGGACTTCGACTTTGCGCAAAACAGCGAAATTTTCGCACTCGATCCCGCTGCGGAGAGCGCGCAAAAGGAGTTAATTCTAAGCGTCAAAAATGCGGGCGATAGTATTGGCGGCTGCGTGCTGACGCGCGTTACGGGCGTGCCTGCGGGGCTCGGCGAGCCGCTGTACGGCAAGCTGGATGCGGCGCTTGCGGGCGCGATGATGGGCATAAACGGCGTAAAGGCCGTGCAGATCGGCGCCGGAGTGAAGGCAAGCACGCTAAAAGGCAGCGAAAATAACGATTTTATGCGCGCTAGCAAGGATGCGATCCGCACCAACGGCGGCAAGATCGGCGCAAATTTCGCAAGCAACAATGCAGGCGGAATCTTAGGCGGCATAAGTAGCGGCGCGCCTATCGAGATTACGACGCATTTTAAGCCGACCCCGAGCATTTTCATGGAGCAGCACAGCGTAGACGTGCGCGGCGCAGACGCGGTCTGCGAGCTGCGCGGGCGACACGATCCGTGTATCGCCGTGCGCGGCAGCGTCGTAGCGACCGCAATGGCGCGGCTGGTGATCGCCGATGCGCTACTGCTAAACGCGAGCGCGACGCTGGG
>NZ_CALIJF010000287.1 GCF_938018035.1 uncultured Campylobacter sp.
TCTTATGGCTTGACTTTAGCCTACACGATTTCTAGGCATTATCTGAAACGCGCCGGTAATCGATTTGCCGATACCTTGCTGTAGTTAGGCGGTCTTTAGGGTAATTTTAGTTCTGCTTAAAAGCAGTGAGATTAAAATTTATGAAAAATCAGGAATTTACACCTTAAAATTCCAAAAAATATCGGCTCGCCATACCATAAAATAAAATTGCATCCGCAAGTTTAAATCGAACTGTAAACTTCTAAATCTACAGTATAGTCGAGTAAGCTAATTACGCAAGATTCGAATTAAAATCTTGCACACTTCCATAGCTCCGCCTAAATCTATACGCTTGCTACGTAGATCATACATTCGTCTCAAGCGCTAGGCTTATAAATTTAAAGCTAAGGTCGGGAGAAATTTTACTCCCCCTTACCCTTCTTACCCCTCTTACCTTTAGCCTTAGATGGTCCCTCTTCTTTAGCTTCATCTTTCATCTTAGCCGTAGAGCCTTTTACTTTACCGTCATCGTTCATAGCTTTATCCATGCTATCATCCATTTTCTCTTGCATCTTTTCTGATTTGGCATTTACCTTAGCTTTAGCAGATTTGACGGTATCTTTAGCTTGTTTACTTGCTTTTTTCTTGGCAGATTTTAGATCACTTATATCGGTCTGTCCGCTTACGGCAAGATCATCTTTAATAAGCTCAAATCTCTTATCGCCTATGCCTTTAATGTTTTTGATATCCTCGATATCTTTAAATTTATTATCCTTGCGGTAATCTATGATAGCCTGAGCTTTTGCTTCTCCGATTCCGGGAAGCGCCATAAGCTCATCTTTACTTGCAGTGTTTAAATTTACTGCTGCTAGCATAAATGCAGGAAGCGATAGAAATAATGCGGATTTAAACAGGTTTTTCATTAAAAGTCCTTTGAGGTTGAGATATTTGTATTGCCAAATAAAACGTCTATTAGCATTGAGGCTTTTGTATACCTATCCCATATCTATGCTTTAGAATGGATATACCGCCCATATAGCTATTACGCTACCTTACAATACGGTAAGGATTATATTTGCAGCGGGCTTAAAGGGAGATAAATTTAAGAGATATATTGAAATTTTATCTGTTCTCCAATCTCTTTTATTAAATAAATACCTTAAATTTAAGCTTGATCTTAAAAAGCAGATAGGCGATAAAGCTAGATAGATTAAATTTAACAGCGCCTTTTTGTTCCTCTTTGGAGACCGAAAAGGATAAAGCTAGATATATTAAATTTATTTAATACCGCAAGCATTGAAACGAGATTTAGCGGCGGTATTTATGAAATTTAGTCCTACCTTACCGCGCAAGGATACTTTACACGTACGAGACTAGACGCATATGGCGATGGGATACTAGTGTTATGAGAGGCACGGATACTTTACGTGTGAGGACAGGCGAGCAATCTTCATAAAATTTAGCTGCATCAATAAGCTTGCTTTTGTAGAACATGCTTTTTATGGGCTTGATTTTTTATAGGGTTTTATCTGCTTATGGGGCGTTTCATTATATTAATTAACAATGCTTGCCAAGCTTTATTTGGCATATAGTTTAAATCATACGAAAGCCTTATAAGCGCCGGCGGCTTTATAATTTAGATATAAAAACGTGGCAATTTAAAAACGAACGAATGGATAAATATAAATTAATATAAATGAGGCTAGGAGAGGCTAGAAAGGCGGCTGCGCCATAGAAGTTAAAAAGCAAACGCAACAGATAGTATTAAAAACGATACGAACAAGCAAGTATTATAGAAAAATTTCAATCCGTATCATTTTTCACTCAATATAAGTCAAATTTAATGCAGAGTTTTGAGATTTTGTATTGATGGAGGGCTAGATTTAAAATTTGTATTTACAGAAGGTTCTAAAATTCTAAGAAGGCTATAGAATTTTAAATTTATCAAGCAATATTTATTGGCTAAAAAAGCGATAAGCCAAAGATGCCGGAATAGAATTTAAATTGAAAATTGTATGGAAAGTTATGTAATTTTAACAAAGCCTGCAGCGACCTACTTTCCCCGTCCGAGTAACGGATAGTATCATCAGCCAGGACGAGCTTAGCTTCTTGGTTCGAGATGGAGCAAGGCGTTTCCTCGTCTGTATAGCCACAGGCAGTGTTAAATAAGGGATTGCTTTTGTTGTTTGATAGTAATATTATATACTGCGAATACCTTACGAGCTTTAGCCGCGTAGCATACAAGCTTTCCTCGTTCCTGCCTATTCGCCTTATATCAAAAATACTTCGTAATCTAATTTGGATTAATCGTAGATTACGGATATCTTTTATAATCTCTTATTTAACACTGCGTTCA
>NZ_CALIJF010000288.1 GCF_938018035.1 uncultured Campylobacter sp.
CGTGCCGCGTGGAATTTAAATGAAAATTTAAAAGGAAAATTTTAAAGATGATGGGAACCGGCTATCTAGCGGGCATGGAGGATATCGGAAGCGAGACAATGGAGCGTACGCTCGCTATGCGCGAGGGCTTTTGCGAGGAGGCGAGCGAGGCGGACGTGCAAAGGGCGATCGGCGCGAAAAACAGAGGCTTGCGCGATTTTGCGGCGTTACTAAGCGTGCGCGCGGGCGAGCATTTGGAGCAGATCGCGCAAGCTGCGGCGCGCGAGAAGGCGGCGCATTTCGGCAGCAACATCGCCGTTTTCACGCCGATTTACATCTCCAATTACTGCGATAATCTGTGCGTTTACTGCGGCTTTAACTGCAAAAACAAAATCGCGCGCGCAAGGCTCGATGAGGCGCAGTTAAAGGCGGAGTTTGAGGCGATAGCGGCGAGCGGGTTAGAAGAAATTTTGATCCTCACGGGCGAGAGCGAGAAAAACAGCCCCGTGCGCTACATCGGGCGCGCCTGCGAGCTCGCGCGGCAGTATTTTAAGGTAATCGGCGTCGAAATTTATCCGCTAAACTCCGCCGATTACGCCTATTTGCACGCTTGCGGCGTCGATTTCGTCACCGTTTTTCAAGAAACCTACGATCCTGCGCGCTACGCGCAGCTGCATCTTGCGGGCAACAAGCGCGTTTTTGCGTATCGCTTCGCAGCTCAAGAGCGCGCGATTAGAGGCGGTATGCGCGGCGTGGGCTTTGCGGCGCTTTTGGGGCTCGGGGATTTCCGCCGCGATGCCTTTGCTACGGGCGTACACGCGTGGCTGCTTCAGCGCAAGTACCCGCGCGCCGAGATTGCCTTTTCGGTGCCGCGCCTGCGCCCGATCATCAACAACGACAAAATAAACCCGAAAGACGTCGGCGAGCGCGAGCTGCTGCAGATCATGTGTGCGTATCGACTGCTGCTGCCAAGTGCGCAGATCACGATCTCTACGCGCGAGAGGGCGGGCTTCCGCGACAATGCGATTAGGATCGCGGCGAGCAAAATTTCAGCGGGCGTAAGCGTGGGTATCGGCGGACACAGCGAGCAGAGGGGCGACGAGCAGTTCGAGATCAGCGACGCGCGCAGCGTAAGCGAAGTTTGCGAGGCGATCCGCGGCGGCGGGCTGCAGCCGCTGATGAGCGAGTATATCTATGTGTGAGGCACGAAATTTTGCCGCGAGCATGGATGAAATTTACGGCGTTAGACGCGAGATTTGCAGCGTCAGGCTCGAGGGCGGATTTAGTGCTGCCCAGTGCAGAAGTAAAATTTGCAGCGCAAAATACGGCGCCGAATTTTGCGGCGCCGCACACGGCGATAAAATTGATGGCGCTATGGCAGATAAAAAAGGCTTGGGCGCCGCACTAGCGAACGTTAGGAATTCTGGGCTTAAAAATGCGTGTGTAAATTTGAGGGCCAGGAACACATACGCGGATTTAAAATTTAAGGGCAGCGCAAATTCCAAGCCCTCGGGCGGCGTAAATTTTAAATTTAAAAACGGCGCGAGCTTCAGGTTCTTATGCGGCGGCAACGCAAAGCCGATAAAATCTAATGGTTCGGCAGATGCTTTGAACTCTAGCGACGCGAACAAAATTTTAGCCTCCATCTGGACGGGCAGAATTTTAAGCTCCAGCACCTCGGCTATGGATTTAGTTTTCGATGCGGCGGCGAATAATTTTATTTCTAGCGGCACTGCGAGAATTTTAAGCTCTAGCGCGGAGACAGGGATTTTGGCTTCAATCCTGGTGAATGAGATTTTAAACCTTAGCGCTGCGGGCGAAATTTTAAAATCAAACGCTGCGAGTAAAACTTTAAACCTCGGTGCGGTGTCGCGCACGGATATTGAGTTTAAAGGGGCGGGCGGATGCTAGATTTAGAGCTTGCTTCGCGCATTACGATCATCACAAATCGCGCGCTCTGCGGCGGCGAGGTGGCGCTGCTTGCGCGCATAGCGGATTTTGTTGCGGCGGGCGTAGGCGAGATCGTCGTGCGTGAAAAGGATTTAGACGAAGCGGCCTATGCGGCGCTGTTTGAGAAAATTTTACGTGCCTGCAAGAGCAGGTTTTGTGCGGATACAGCCCGTGCGGACGTGATTTTTGCAGATGAAGCTTGCGCTGCTAAATTTGGCGAAATACAAGCTCTTGGGGGCGAATTAGACGCGAGCGCGGCCTACGCGGATAAAATTTCGCTCTACGAGCGCGACGAGGACGAAATTTTGCAAAAAAAGCTCCATTTGGGCGGCGGCAAGAGTGAGCTTTGCGCGGATGCGGCCCGCAAGCACGGTGCCGCTACAGATGAGATACAGTCTAAAAATTCCGCTCGTGTTTTAGATGAAATTCTGTCTGAAAATTTTACCGGCACTGCAAACTGCGCGAATGATAGCGCACCGGGCGAGATTTCGCTTCGCGGCGCTGCAAGCGAAACAAAACTTGCGGCAGAAGGCGTACGGGGCGCAGAAAATGCGGAAAGTATGCAGGGTGCGCAAAGTACAGAAAATGTGAATGATGTGCATAGTGCAAAAAATGCGGGGAGCTCACGGAACGCGCAGTACACGGAAAGTATAGAGGGCGTAGAAAATTCACAGAGCGTGAAAGAGGTGGAGAACTCGCAGAGTGTGGAGGGTGCGCAGAGCGCAGAGAGTGCAAGGCGCCCGCCCGCGATCTTTGTGCATAATTTTGCAGATTTTGCGCTGCAGGCGGGCGAGAGAAATTTATGGCTGCCGCTCGGGATTTTGCGGAGCTTTAGTGCGGCGTGCGGCGCGGAGTTTTTGCGCGCAAATTTTAAAAAATTGGTCGCTTCCTGCCACAGCGAGGCGGAGGCGCGCGAGGCGCTGGAGCTGGGCGCGAGCGCGATCTGCTTGAGCCACATATTCGCGACCGATTGCAAGGCGGGGCTCATGCCGAAGGGGCTAAATTTGATCCGCGCCGTGCGTGGGTTTTACGGCGGCGAAATTTATGCGCTGGGCGGCATAACGCCGCGCAATTTTGCCTCCGTCCTACGCGCGGGAGCCGACAGGATCGCCGTTATGAGCTCAGCGATGGCGGCGCGGGACGCGAGCGATTTCATAAGAAAATTTAAGAAATGAATCAATCCGAAAATATGCTCCGTTTCTTTTGTCGCGCCCTTGCTGCCGTCATTTCGCGCATGCGGCGCAATGCAAAAATACATCTTTTAATAAAATCAAAAACGCGCGAAACGGGCGTGATTTATTGCGATTTAAGCCCGAAGTTATAAAATACGAGCGAGATTTAAGCTTAAGGATATTTTTTGGATAAAGTGCGGTTTGAGGAATCTAAAAAGCTTCTAAACGAAGGGCACCAGAACTTAAAGCAAAAGCTGCGAAAAGGCGCTAACGCCGACATCTTTGACGATACGGATTTCAGCGATGCGGCGGATCGCAGATCATTAAATTTAAACGATGCAAATTTGAGTAGCAAAAACTTTAAAAATACGAATTTTGATCAAACAGATCCCAAACCGCAAGCCGATTATCTTTGCGGCGCAAATTTTCGAGATAGAAATTTAAACGACATGAATTTAAACTCAAAAGA
>NZ_CALIJF010000289.1 GCF_938018035.1 uncultured Campylobacter sp.
CCGTGCCGCACTACGGCGAGGAGCCGTTCGTGCAAAGCGCGGCTGAAATTTTAAAAGCTTACGGCGGCAAGCTAAATTTGGCGCCGATAAATAACGCCGAGGCGATTGCGGTGCACGGCGATAAATTTGAAATTTTAGGACGCTAAACTGCGGCGCGAAAGTAAAATTTAGCAATAAGCGCTTTGTAAAATTTACGCTTGCGTTCGCATATAAGGCGCAAGGCAGAATTTAAATTTAGGCGCGGCAAGCCGCTAACGAATAAATTTAATCAAAGGATCAAAATGAAAATATTACTTATCAACGGCGGAGCGCCGTTTAACGGCAAAGGCGGCAAGCTAAACAAAACTTTGCACGAGTTAGCCAAAAAAACGCTACAAGCCTTAGGGCACGAAACGCGCGAAACTACGATATTTGAGGGCTACGATATAGATGGTGAGGTAGAAAAATTTCTATGGATGGATGCCGTGATCTGGCAGATGCCCGCGTGGTGGATGGGCGAGCCTTGGCTAGTCAAAAAATACGTGGACGAGGTGTTTATGGGCGGCATAGGCAAGATAGTGGCAAACGACGGCTACGGCACCGGCGGAACTAATAAAGGGTAAATCAATCGCACATGCTAAGCGTTACTTGGAATGCGCCGCTTCAAGCGTTTGATAAGCCGGGCGATTTTTTTGAGGGCGTGGGCGTGGGCGGCGTTTATCTGCATTTTCATAAAGCCAACGAGTTTTTAGGCGCGAAAAGGCTGCCTACTTTTATGTGCAACGACGTCATTAAAAACCCGGACGTAGAGCGTTTTATGAGAGATTACGAAGCGCATTTAAAAAAGGTTTTCGGCTAGCCTTAACGGGCTCAAACGAGTTTATCTGCTCATAGTACAGCGCCAGATGAGCTAAAGCGGATTTATAAGATCGCTTCTTAAAGTCGGATATTACGACGCTTGTGAAATTTTAAAATAATGCCAAGCAGTACTTGTTCGAGTGTGGCTTGCGATGCGCGAGGTTTTCGTAAATCGCGAGATTCGAGCTTTGCTCGGCTGACTGACACTGCGTGATGTGCGGGAGGTGTGAAATTTGCGGTGTTGCAGCGTGAAATTTCAAGTCTTGCGGCGCGCGATTTATGCAGTCACTATATAAAATTTCATACGGCTGTCGCAGCTTCTAAGTCGGTGCGAAATAAAACTTGCGAAACGACGTGGCATTTTGCGATCGTTTTAAATTTTGCAAATGCGCTGTATTTTAGCTCGGTGCGAGATAAAATTTTACGCGGCGCACTTTTATGTGATGTACGCGTCTAGCTTGCCGTTGCTCGTTAGTGCCATGTCAGCGAGTGTCTAAGCATGGATGAGCGCGATGGCTGGCTCGTGTAACTATTAGCGTGCCGTTCAGTGCTGCTAGTGGCTTTAAGAGGCACGATGTGTGTTTACAGGGAAAGAGATGTTAAAAATCGATATGCTTAAATTCTTTCGCTCGGGCGAGTTTGATAACGTAAAAAGTGGATTGAGCTGCGCGCAGATCGCCTCGATGTTCGGCTCTGCGGACGCAAGCTTTAAGAGCGCTGGAGCTGAAATTTTAAAATACGGCGCCTTTGAGTTTCACTTTTTTCGGGGCGAAATTTTTATGATTTTTTCGGATCATTTCAGAAGCGAGCCTTTGGATTTCGGAGGCGCAAGGGCGCGGCAAATCGAAATAAAGCCTTGGATATTATCGGGCTGCCCTGCTCCTATCGATCTTGCGACCGTAAAAAGCGCTTTAAATCGTGAGCGGATCGAGTATCGCGAGCGCGCAACGGATGAGGGTTTGAAGCTAGACTTAAGCAGCAGCGTTACGCTTGCGTTTGAAAGCTTGAGCGGGTTAGGCGAGCCCCGCGGCTACGAGCTTGCCGCATTTTGGATAAAATTTTAGCGTAATTTAAAAAGAGAAATATTTCTTTCGCGCGCTTTTTAAATTTAGCTTTTAAATTTACGCTTCGTCGAATGAAAATGAATGAAAATCCAAGCTAAATTTTGGCAGAAGCGGCGCCTTGTATCGCGCACGGCGCCGGAAAAACCGAGCCGTATTGGCTACAGAAGTACGGATTTAAAGATCGTGAAAGTTTGGAGTGACGTAGCTCCGCTTTTCTGCTGCTACGGCGCGCCAGGATGAAGCGCCGAAATAAAATTTAAACAAAAGAGATTTGATGCTTTTTGATACAAAATACGATGAAAAAAAGATCGCTAGCTTTAATCAGATGAATACGCTTTTAAGATGCGTGCTGCTGTTTTTTATCCTTGGCGCGGATGCGGCGCTGTATATGTCCTACACGGCCGTGCTGCCGTCTAGCCCTGAGGATTTGCAGACCATAGAGGGGCGCGTCATATATGTGCAAACGAATAAGAGCAGAGGGACTAGTTATTATAAGTTAAATTTGGTGGATGGCGCGCTTAAACAGAGGCGTTTTTATTTAGATGTTTATAGTACCGAGATAGATGGATACAAGGCTGCGATATACGACAAAGAGGTAAAAATTTGGTACCAAAGGATCGGGGTCGATACCGACCTTGCACGGCAGATCGTCCTTAAAGACGGGCAAATAGTTTTAAAATACGATTATGCTTTTGCAACCAGGTTTTATTACAATACCATATCCGATTCCTATAAAATCACATATTTGAAATGGGGCGGCGGTGCGCTTGCGCTTTTGATCGTTCAGATCGTTTTGATTCGGATAGCGAGGAGAAAATACCGCGTCAAATGGGGCTACTACGAAAAACCTACGAATAAAATTTAAACTCGGTCGTCGCCAAATAAATTTAGGCAAAATTTTGACCTGGTAAAATTTCGGATCGGCTTTTGCGCGCTGATTAAATTTACGCGTCCGCTGTGCCGCGAAATTTAAATCTTAAATTTAAATAGCGAAATCAGAAAAGTGAAATCGCGGTTTAAATTTTACTTTTTAAAATCGTTTTGAAAAAGGGCGGGTAGAGACCAGAGTTTTATCACGGAATTTTGTTTTGGCATTTTGCGAGAGCGGCGGAAACGCGCTCTTTACTTTTTGTTTGCGCGGTCAAAGGCGGAAATTTTATTTACGTGCGGCTTAGAAGGCGGTGCGGTACCGCGCGCAAACTCATGCTTTCAAATTTAGCCGCAGTGAAATGGCGGTGCGGCTTAAGCATAAATTTTTATCGTTGCGCCTTGACGGTATCTCTGCGCGGCAACATAGTAAATTTATAAAATTTATGCCCTGTCCGAGCTCAAAAACCTATTCTCACTGCGGCTAGCGCGGTAAATTTATAAAATTTCACGCCGCGCCGCGTAGCAAAATCAGCTCGCAAATTTCAAAATATGGCGGAAAAATTTAGCCCAAATTTAGGGCTAAATTTCATGCGCTTACTAATTTTTCTAGGCTAATTTTTTCTCTATAAATTTTAAAATTTCATTCGCGCTTACGCTCTGCCGCTTTAGGCCTGCGCGAGTGATGAACTCGACACTTCCCTCCGCTAGGGCTTTGCCCACGAGCACCGCGTACGGAAAGCCCATCAGCTCGAAGTCGTTCATCTTCACGCCGAAACGCTCCGCGCGATCATCAAGTAGCACGCGGATACCGCGCTCGCGGCACTGCTCGTATAGTTTCTCGGCAAATTCTACCGTAGCCGCGTCTTTGTGATTTGAAATGATGATCTCAAGCTCGAAAGGCGCCAGCTCGCGCGGCCACACGCAGCCTCGCTCATCGTGGCTGCTTTCGATCGCTACGGCGATAAGGCGGCTTGCGCCGATGCCGTAGCAGCCCATGTAAAACGCACGAGCCTTGCCGTTTGCGTCCAAAAATCGCGCTCCCATCGGCTCGGAATAGCGCGTGCCGAGCTGAAAGATATGGCCCACTTCGATGCCTTTCGTGATGCCAAGCTCGCCGCCGCAGCACGGACATGCGTCGCCTTCGCCCACGGCGGTAAGATCCGCAAAGCGCGATTCGTTAAAATTTATCACGCTAGCGCCCACGTAGTGGTAATCGGGCTCGTTCGCGCCCGCAATCATCTCGCGCGCTCCTTTTAGCTCGGCATCGATGTAAAATTTAGCTCCCTCGCCGAGCCCGAAAGGTCCGCAAAAGCCCGCCGTAAAGCCCGCTTGCGCGATCTCCTCCTCGCTGGCATCGATTAGTTCCAGCGCGCCTGCGGCGTTTTGCGCCTTGGTCTCTTGCAGCTCGTCGCAGCCGCGGATAAAAAACGCTACGATCTTGCCGCGATCCTCGTATAGCGCTTTTTTGATCACCGCTTTGATAGTGTAGAATTTATCCACTTTGAAAAATTCCGCCACCGCGTCGATCGTTTTCATCGCGGGGGTTTTAAATTTCATCATGCCATCGGTCTCGGGCGCGGCGGCGTTCGTGGTTTTGGGCGCGCGGCGCGCAGCCTCGATATTTGCGGCATACTCGCAGCGCTTGCACACGACGATATCGTCCTCGCCGTTATCCGCTAGCACCATAAACTCCTTGCTGCCGCTGCCGCCGATCGCGCCGCTGTCCGCGTCAACCGCGCGAAAATTTAACCCAAGTCGCGTAAAAATCTGCGAGTACGCCTGTCTCATCACCTCAAACTCACGCTTCATATCCGCAGCGTCTGCGTGAAAGCTATAGCCATCTTTCATTATAAATTCGCGTCCGCGCAGAAGCCCGAAGCGAGGGCGCGCCTCGTCGCGGAATTTCGTATTGATCTGATAGATATTTAGCGGCAGCTGCTTGTAGCTCGTGATCTTATCCGCTACCATCAAAACCGCCGCTTCCTCGTTGGTAGGGCTTAGCACGAAGTCGTTATCCTTGCGGTCTTTGAAGCGCAGCAGCTCCTTGCCGTATTTGGCGTAACGACCGCTTTTTTTCCACGCATCCGCAGACGTCACGACGCTAAAAGAGACCTCCTGCGCGCCCGCAGCGTCCATCTCCTGCCTGATGACGGCGCAGATCCGCTCTAGCACTATCTTTCCTAGCGGCAAAAAATTATAAAGCCCGCTGCCCAGCTGCTCGATAAATCCCGCGCGGATCAAAAGCGCGTGGCTAGGTAGTACCGCGTCTCTGGGGGCCTCTTTTAGGCTCGGAGCGAAAAGCTTGCTAAATTTCATTCTGTCTGTCCTTTTTCTCGTTTTCTTGATTTAAAAATTTTTCGTAGTTTTCTTGCAGTTCAAAAATTTCGACCAGCGCGTTTACTGTGCCGTCAGCATCGTCCGCTTCGCCGAGGTTTTTCAAATTTACCGTCGGAGCGTGCAGAAACGCTTTAAAAACCTGATGGATCAGCTTGCGCGCCTCCTCCGCATCGCTGTGCTTTAGATAGCCCTTTTTAAGCGCTTTGGCTAGCTCCAGCTCGGCTACTTGTTTCGCGCTTTGGCGCAAAGCCTTGATGATCGGCGTGGATGCCGCCGCTCTGAGCCATTTGAAAAATTCATTCGTGCATTTTGCCACGATCGAGTAAGCGATCTGCGCCTGCTCCTCGCGAAGCAGCAAATTTTTCTTTACGATCTCCTCCAGATCATCGACGCTATAAACCTCGATGTCTTCGCTCTGGCTAAGCTCCACGTCGCGCGGCACGGCGATGTCGAAAAAGTAGCGCTTAAATCCTTGCGGCTCCAACAAAGTATCGGTGATAACGGGCTCTTGCGAACCGGTGGCGCTGAAAAATAGGCTATTTACGTTTAGATATTTTTTGAGATTATCAAGGCTATCGATTTTAATACGGGATTGTACCTGCGCGAAGGAATTTGCGCAGGCGGTGGAATTTTTATCGTCCTTGGGATTTTCGCCCGCGAAATTCGCGACATTTCCGGAATTTAAGCCGTCTGAATTTTTTCCTGTGCCGGGATTTTCATCCGCGCAATCTTTCGCATCCAAGGAATTCTCGCCAAGTAGCGAGGCGGCTAGCCTCTGCGCACCGGCTAAATTTCGGTTCAAGATCGTGATATTCGCGCCGCTTGCGAGCAGGTGTTTGCACGCTAGCTCGCTCATCTCTCCCGCGCCCACTACCACGGCGTCCGCGCCCTGCAAGGAGCCCAGTCTATCCTTTGCCATCGCCACGGCGACGCTTGAGACCGAGATCGGATTTTTTGAAATTTCGGTTTGGTTGCGGATGCGCGCCGCGCACTTTAGCGCTTCATCTATCGCTCTTGCGATCTGCGCGCCGGCGCGAGCGTTTTGCATCGCGAATTTATAGGCGTCTTTGAGCTGGCCTACGATCTGCGTTTCGCCCACTACGAGGCTATCAAGAGAGGCTGCGACGGCGAAAAGGTGGTGTATCGCGCCGTAATCTTCGTAAATATCGGCACGCTCGGCTAGCTCGTCGTAGCTCACGCCGCTTACGCGCGAAAGTGCCAAAAGCACGAACTTTTGCGCTTCATCAAAGTCGCTTACGACGGTAAAAATTTCTACGCGGTTGCAGGTGCTAAGTACCAAACACTCCTCTATCGCGGAGTTTGAAGCCAAAAGGCGCAAAATTTCTTTCTTGCGCACATCGTTTGAAAACGAAAGTTTCTCGCGAACCGTGATATCCGTGTTTTTGTGGGTGAAGCTCACGCTCATATACGCCATCAAAACTCCCTATCTATCATATCTCGCACGATTTGCTCCAGCTTGTCGTTTTTAAATTCCGCCACGGCTTCGAGTGCCTTCTGCCCGTAGGCTCGAGCTTCGTTTATACAGCGCTCGATGATGCCGTGCTCGCTAAGCTTCGCTTTGATCCATGAAATTTCGCTCCCGTGCAGCTGTTTTTTAAAAAACGTTTTTAGCTTTTGCCGCTGCGCATCATCTAAATTTTCGTACAAATAGATGTAGGGCAGGGTGGTTTTACCCTCCGCGAAATCGCTCAAGCTCGGCTTACCTAGCGCTTCTGAGCTTTGTGTGACGTCTAAAATATCGTCGATGATCTGAAAGGCAAGCCCCAAATTTTTGCCGTATTCGCCGAATTTTACGCTCGCGCTTGAAATTTCATCATGATCTTTCGCGGCGCTTGGAATTTCGACCTCGTTTTTTGCGCCGTTAATATCTGAAATTTCGCTGCGATTTTCCGCGCCGCCGAATTTCAAAAAAGCCCCGCAGCGCGCGACTTCTTCGATCAAAGCGGAGGTTTTTAGATAGATCATCTGCAGATATTTGCTCGCATCGTCGTTGAAATCGTCGCTTAAGCTCACGTCCATTAGCTCACCCACAGCAAGCTTCGTGACGGCGCCCGAAAGCGCGGCGGCGATGCGGCTTTCAAATTTAGAAAGCTCGAAGTATGCCTTGGAATAGAGTATGTCGCCCAACATCACGGCGTTTTTGGAGCCGTAGGTGGCGTTGATCGAGGGTTTGCCGCGGCGCACAGAGCTTTCGTCGATGACGTCGTCGTGCAGCAGGCTTGCGGCTTGAATGAGCTCGATGATCGCGCACAGACGCAGTGATTTTTCATCTTTTTGCGCGATGTTTAGTAGCAGTTTGGAGCGTAGTTTTTTGCCGGGGCTTAGCCTATCAAACATCTCGTTAGCGGGCTCATAGCCGCATTCTGCGATGAAGCTTTTCATAATTAAATCAATTTGATCTAGCATTTTACTCGTCGTTGCTTAGGATATTTCCGCTCATTTGCAAAAATTTGTCGTTTAGCTCGTCTTGTAGATCCTGCTGCGCGATGAAGCTTTCGATCTCGCGCTCGCTAATGCCGCGCGCTTCGCAGAGCCGCTCACAGGCGATTAGGCGGATTAGAGCTTCTTCGATTTCGTTTTGCACCAAAGTAGGGCTTGCAGCGGATAAAATTTCAAAAAATTTCTCTCTTGGGCTACCTTCAAAAATATCCATTTACCTTCCTTAAAATTTCGCGATTATAGCAAATGTAAAATTTAATTTAGGTTAGGGCGCGGCAAACTATCGGGGCTTTTAAACAGGAGCGATTGCACAGATTTTGCATTTGCGTGCGGTAAATTTTAAGCTTAAGCGCAGGATTTTGGGCTTTAAATCTCATAAATTTTAATTTTACTTGTTTGCAAGATAGGCAGAGCGAGTGGAATTTAAAAATTTAATCTTGGTCGCGTGGCGGATTAAACGCGAAGCTTTGCAGATAGGCGAAATTTTAAATTTAATTTATAGATAAGCGGCTTGATTTTTGCGGAAATTTTAAAATTCTGTGGCGCGAGTAAAATTTTAGATTTCGCGTGAGTGGATAAAATTCTGCTTTGTTTGAGTGCCAAAATTCTTGGATTTCGCGCAGCCGGAGAGGATTTTAGCTTTGCTTGTGCGGTAAAATTTTGATTTCTGCACGGCGGATAAATTCTATTCTCACAAAATCTAATCGTGTGTATAACACAGATCAGGCTTTTTAAAATTTTAAAATTCCGCCGCTTTGCGAGAATTTGAAATTTCATGGACGCGGTAGAATGCTAAAATCGCGTTTGGCATTAAATTTTAAGTCTGGCTTTCGAGGCAAATTTTAAATTAAGCCGCGAGAGAGCGTCTTTAAATTTTTAAAATTCCGTCACCTTTTACAGATAGAATTTCATTTTTCGCGCAGATAAAATCGCGCACTACAAAAGCTACTTTTAAAATTTTAAATTCCACTCGCGCAGATGAAATCCCGGTTTCTCGTGCTAGTGGAATTTTCTGCGCAAGGATTATTTTTAAATTTTAATTTCGCTTACGTTGTGCGCGAGGATGGAATTTGCTCTGTTTTAAGAGCCTAAGCGTGATTTTACCCTGCTACAATACTACTTTTAATTTAGCTATGCCTCAAAAGCCAGGCTGCTTTAAATTCCGCCGATGATTTCGCGCGCTTGCGCGATGCTTAGGGCATTACGGCTTAGTTCGCTAGGCTCGCCAAACCCCCAGCATACCTGCAAATACTCAAGTTTTGCGCCTCTTAGATCTGCCAAGTTTGCCTGAAAACATCGCGCTACTGCAGCTTGTGCGCTTTCCGTCGCTTCTGCTTTTGCGGAAATTTTGGCACCTTTAAAGCTTAGCGTTGCCGCCCCGTCAGCACCTGTGTCGTTAGGGCGGAATTTTTTATCTGCGTTAAGATTTTCGCCGCAAGAGCTTAAGCTTCCGCTGCTAGCGCTGAAATCCTTTCTATTAGTGCCACGGCTAGCATTTAAGCTCTCGCCGTCATTGCCGCCTTGAAATTCTAAATTTTGTAAAAATTCTGCGCCACGGAGTGCGGCTAGCTCATCTTTTTTGCTATCACCTAAAAAAATCGCGTTTTTGTGCGGCGAGCGCGCGATTACGTATAGCAGCATCGCAGGGTTGGGTTTTGATGGCATCTGCTCGTTCGCGCCTACGACCAGATCAAATAGCCTGCGCACCCCCGTCTTTTCTAAGATCGCGCTTAGGGTATAGGAAGGCGCATTGGAGGCGACTGCGAGAAAAAATCCTGCTTTTTTGCACGAGTGCAAAAGATCCTCGATACCCTCGTAAAGCACGGCAAAATCGCGGTAATTGCTTACGAATTCTTTCTCGAAAAAAGCAAGCTCTTCGGCGCTCGCTTCGGTTTTGCCGTAAAATTCCAAAAAGGCGTTTTTGCTTGGATCGTTGATGGTGCGGACGATGAAATTCTTTTGCAGCGGTGCTAGTCCGTAGAGCTCGCGGCGAGTGTTATTGACGCTGATTTCGATCGCGTGCGAAGAGTCAAGCAGCGTGCCATCCATATCAAAAATCACGGTTTTCATCTAATAATCCTTTAAAAAATCGATTTTGTGCTTGTCTTTTTTGTAACTCTTATTATTTTTGAGCTTTTGCAGAGCGTTTGCTTCATGCTGTAGCGCTGATCTAAACGCGGCATCGCTGATCTGTCCTGCCTCGCTAGCATCAAGGACGTTTTTAGCAAAGCTCTCAAGCGCCTTGGTGTAGGGACTATCGAGATTTGTAGCGGCCGCTTTAGATAAAATTTCGTAGTTTTTAGCTATTCGCTTCGCAAAAAGCTCTGCGTCGAAATCCTCGCGCTTTAGCAGTGCTACGGCGGATTTTACGAAGCGTTCTAATGCGCGGATATATTTAACGCGCTCATCTTTTTCTTTGATTTGCATGACCTTTCCTTAATTAAAGCGCGCATTATAGCAAAATTCGAAATTTTGGCAAAATTACGCATATTATAAAACTATATTTTAATAACATTTTTTCTATAAATCCTGTATTATAGGTATTTTAAAATCATATAAAAATACTTGACTTTATTTTAAAATTTAGCTATTATTCGCCAAATTTTTTACAAAGGACGAAAATGCAAAAAGAAACCCTCGCAACTCATTTTGGTTACGACTCCGTCGCCGGCTACGGCACGATGGCGGTTCCCATTTATCAAAGTACCGCGTTTAACTTCGGTTCTAGCAAAAAGGCCGCCGATCGCTTCGCACTGCGTGATCTAGGGCCGATTTATGGGCGTTTGACAAATCCTACTACTGATGTTTTTGAGGCGCGACTTGCGGCGCTGGAAAACGGCAAAGCCGCAATCGCGGTCTCTAGTGGGCAGGCGGCGATATTTTTTGCGGTGGCAAATTTAGCCGCGGCGGGCGAAAATATCATCATCGCGGAGAAAATTTACGGTGGCGCAACTACGCTTTTGGCGCATACGATCAAGCGTTTCGGTATCGAAGCTAGGGTTTTTGACTCCGAAACGGCAGATAATTTGGAAGGTTTAATCGATGATAAAACTAGAGCGATCTTTTTTGAGACGCTTTCAAATCCTCAAATTTCGGTTGCAAATACCGCTAAAATCGCTACAATCGCAAATAAGTACGGCGTAGTAACGATTGCGGATAACACGATCCCAAGCCCTGCGCTTTACAATCCGCTTGATGACGGCGCCGATGTCGTAATCCACAGCGCTAGCAAATATATAAGTGGACAGGGGCTTAGTATCGCTGGTGCAATCGTTTCGGGCAAAGGATTAAATTCCAAACTCAAAGGCAATCCGCGTTACGCACATTTCAACGAGCCTGATGAGAGCTATCACGGCTTAATTTATGCGGATTTAGTAGATAATTTTGATATTTATACGCTTAGGATTCGTTTGTCCTTGCTTCGCGATATTGGTGCGACGCTATCGCCGTTTAACGCGTTTCAGCTCATCCAGGGGCTTGAAACACTGCCGCTTCGCATGCAAAAGCACTCGCAAAACGCGCTAAAAATAGCAGAATTTTTGCAAAATCATCCGAAGGTAAAGCAGGTCAATTATCCGGGGCTTGCAAGCTCGCCGTTTAATGCCGCGATCAAAGCGAAATTTAAAAACGGCTATGCAAGCAGTCTGATGAGCTTCATCGTAGATAGCGAAGAAACAGCGCTAAAGGCGGTTAGCAAGGTTAAAATTTTCTCCGTCGTAGCAAATATCGGCGATACGAAGTCGATCATCACTCATCCTGCGAGCACGACGCATTCGCAGCTAAATGAGGAGCAGCTAAACCGCGCTGGCGTGCCTGCGAGCTTAATCCGCCTAAGCGTGGGTATAGAGGACGCGAATGATTTGATTTCCGATCTTAGTGAGGCACTGAAATAATGGCACTTTTAAGCACAAAGGGCGTTTATGGGCTGGCTGCGATTTTGCAGATCGCCAAAGCTAGCGAAGTAGCGCCTATAAGTATAAAAGAGATCGCCGAGCGTACGGGGGTTTCTAAGAATTATTTGGAGCAAATTCTAAATACCCTTAGAAACGAAAAGCTAGTGTGTAGCATCAAAGGTAAAAACGGCGGCTATCACCTAGCCAGAGATGCTAGCGAGATAACTTTTGGTGAAATTTTTACCGCTCTTGAAAAGGATCTGCGGATGACTAGCATTCAGATGAGCGATCCTGGACTGCGGGCGTTTTTTGAGAAATTTGACGTCAAGCTGGCAGAGATATTTAACGAGCCTCTAAGCAGCTACGAGGAGATGATGGCGCGAAGCGTCCAGTATTTAAATTTCAGCATTTAAAGGAAAAATATGAAAATAGCAAACGATGTTACGGAGCTCATCGGCAATACTCCGTTAGTCAGAATCAATACGTTTGGCAAAAATGCCCTCATCTTAGCCAAGGCGGAATTTTTAAACCCAAGCCACTCGGTCAAGGATCGCATCGCGTGGCAGATCGTAAAAGACGCGCTAAACTCGGGCAAAATCGATAAAAATAGCGTTTTGATAGAGCCTACCAGCGGAAACACGGGTGTGGGGCTTGCGATGATCGCAGCGAAGCTCGGTATGAAGCTCATCCTAACGATGCCAAGCTCGATGAGTATCGAGCGCCAAAAGCTCATAGCCGCATTCGGCGCTAAAATCGAGCTGACTGATCCGAAATTCGGAATGAAAGGCGCGGTAGATAGGGCAAATGAGCTGGCTGCGAGTACCCCAAATAGCTTCATCCCGAGCCAGTTTGATAACCCGAGCAATCCAAAGGCGCATTTTCAAAGCACTGGACCTGAAATTTGGGAGCAAAGCGGCGGCAAGGTAGATATTTTAGTCGCGGGATTTGGCACCGGCGGCACGCTCAGCGGCACGGCGAAATTTTTAAAATCTAAAAATCCAAACCTAAAAGCCTACGGTGTGGAGCCCGCTAGCTCGCCACTTCTTACGTGCGGCAGTGCGGGCGGCCATAAAATCCAGGGCATCGGCGCAAATTTTATCCCTGATAATCTTGATAGAAGCGTCATTGACGGCTTTTTGAGCGTCGAAAACGACGATGCGTTCGCCGCGGCTAGACAGCTGGCGCAAAAAGAGGGCTTGCTCGTGGGTATCTCAAGCGGCGCGAACGTTTATGCTGCCGCACAGATCGCCGCCAAGGCTGAAAACAGGGGCAAAGTGGTCGTTACGATCCTCTGCGATACCGGCGAGAGGTACCTTTCTACCGAGCTTTTCAAATAGGCGGCGGTTTTGCGTGGGTGCGGCGTTAGCGCGGTAATTTTACGCATTTTACGCGGGCGCGCAGCTTCTCGAGATTAAATTTTACGCTGGCGCCGGAATTGGCGCGATGAGTTTTGCGCGATCGCGCGGGTTATTGCGACGATTGCCCGACTATATTTTACATTTTTCGCGTTACGTAGGCGCGAGAATTAATACATTTCTGCGGGGGCGAGGCGATAGTTGCGATGGTTGCGCGATGATTTTATGCAAGCATCGCGATTTTTAGCTTTGCTGATTTTGCGTTTATTGATTTGCTAATTTAGCGGCCATCGCCCGTCGCGAGATAAAATTTAGCCCCAAAATAGGGCTAGATTTTAAAATTTCATCTTGCACGCCAAGCTAATTGCGGGCGCGCTATGTATGACGGCGCGACCGCGCAACGCAGGGCATTAAATTTAAAGCCGCCTAGTCCGCCAAATCTGCGCGATCTGTACTCAGCAAAATTTTATATCGCTAACTCACGCGCGCGGCATAAAATTTTTAAAATCCTGTCTAAAATTTTAAAGCTCCTGCGCGCCGCAAATTTCAAGCCCGCGCTGTGCATAAATTCTAAACTCCGCTGTAAATAAAATTTCAAAATTCCGCCCTTTAAATTTAGCCGAATTTCAAAATTTAATCATAAAAACGCTATCATCGGGGCAAAATTTTTAAGGTTGCAAAATGAGTTTGAGCTTGAAATTTCGCCCCAAAAGCTTAGAGCAGATCGTGGGGCAGGGCAAGATCGTAGCGGTTTTTAAAAAATTCGTCGCCGCAGGCAGCATCCCGCACAGTATATTTTTCGGCGCCGCAGGCAGCGGCAAAACGACGATGGCGCGCGTGATCGCAAGCGAGCTGAACTACGATTTTTACGAGCTTGACGCCACGAGCCTGAAGGTCGAGGATATCCGCAAAATTCTATCCTCGCACGCCGGCTCGCTCATCAAGCCGCTCATTTTCATCGACGAGATCCACCGCCTCAGCAAGACGCAACAGGAGGTGCTGCTAATCCCGATGGAAAACTACGCCGCGATCATCATCGGCGCGACGACGGAAAATCCGCAGTTCGTGCTAAGCAGCGGCATCCGCTCGCGCTCGATGATCTTTGAGTTTGAGCCGCTTAGCTATGAGGATTTGGAGGCGCTTTTGGCGCGGGTACAGGGCGAGATCGGCTTTGAGATGGACGAAGAGGCGCGAAAATACCTGCTAAACTCCAGCAGCGGCGATGCAAGGAGTATGTTAAATCTGCTGGAATTTGCGCTTTTAGCGGACAGCGCCATTACGCTGGATACGCTTCGTACGCTGCGTGCTAATGCCGTGGCTGCGGGCGTTAGCAGCGACGATCTGCATTACGAGCTTGCCAGTGCGATGATAAAAAGCCTGCGCGGAAGCGACGCCGACGCCGCGCTGTATTATGTCGCGAGGCTGATAGATGCGGGCGAGAGCGCGGATTTTATCGCGCGCAGGATGGTGATCCTAGCTAGCGAGGACATCGGCAATGCCAATCCAAACGCCCTAAATATCGCCGCCAGCACGCTAACTGCCGTCAGCAAGATCGGCTACCCCGAGGCTCGCATTATCTTGGGGCAATGCGCGATCTATCTGGCGCACAGCCCCAAATCAAACGCCGCGTATTTGGGCATCAATGCCGCTTTGAAATTCGTCCGCTCCGCTGCGCCGCTGCCTACGCCGCGCTATCTCATCAACTCTGACAAGCAGATCGCAGACTACAAATACCCGCACGACTTCGGTGGCTGGGTCGAGCAGGCCTATATGAGCGAGGCAGCGAAATTTTACGAAAGCAAGGGGATCGGCTTTGAAAAGACGCTGGATGAGTGGCTGGCGCGATTGCGCAGAGAAAAGATCGATATTAAGGAACGAGAATGAACTTCAGCAGCGTCCTAAAACTAATGAAGCAGCGCTATGGTGCGGACGGCGAGTATCTGTGGGATGAATATCCGAATTTTGCGGTTTTTCGTCACGCAGGAGGGAAGCGCAAGTGGTTTGCGCTTTTGATGCGCGGGCTTGCAAACGAAAAGCTCGGTCGCGCACTTCCTGGCTCAAGCGACGTGATAAATTTAAAAGTTTCGCCCGATTTGGCGGCGATCTTGCGTGACGGAAAAGGGATTTTTGCAGCCTATCATATGAATAAAAAGCACTGGATCAGCGTCTGCCTTGATGCGGTGCCGCGCGAGCAGATCGAGGATCTAATCGAGCATAGCAGGGAGCTTACGAGGTAGAATTTTGCGCCTGGGTTAGGTTCAAATTTGCGTGCGAAAGAGGCTAAATTTGAACCAAAAGCGCAGATTTTAGCGGCTCGCGAGGCTTAAATTTAAAAATATCCGCAAGGAGCGCGAATGAATGAGCAAAATTTAAAATATATCGCAAATTTAAAAGTGCAGGACGTGCCGTGGAGTAGGCTCACGACCGCTTACGGCAGGGCGAGCGAGTTTGCTGAAATTTTTGAGAAACTCGCGCGGGCAATCGAAACTTGTGATGCGGCGCGCGGCTTGAGTGACGAGCAAAATTTAAAAAGCGAGCCCGGAGCAGGGCAAAATTTAAAAAGTGGGTCCGGTTGCGGGCAAAATTCTACGGATGCGGTAAGATGCGGCGCGGCGCAAAATTCCGTAAATTTAGCGTAAAAGAGTGAGTCGAAATTTAAAAAGGCAGATAACGAAGCGGCGAAATTTAAAGCGGGCGGAGAGACGGAGCTTAAAACAGACGCGGCGAAGTGCGGAGAGGCGGAATTTAAGAGTGCCGATAGCGCGGCGGATAAGAGCTCGAATGCGAGCGAGCGGGAGAAATTTGACGCCAAGGCCCTCCAGGACGTGCTTAGTAAGATTTTTAACGAGATAGAGCATCAAAGTACGCTTTGGCACGCAACCCCTTTTGCGCTGCTGTTTTTGGCGCGTATCTTTATGCAGGCGCGCGCCGTGGCGGGCAAAAACGCGAATAAAAATAATCAAAACGCCGCTGCGGAAGAAATCGGCGGAAATAATCAGAACGCGGCGGATAGAAATGCGGATAAAAGCTGGCAAAATGATGCGGCGAGTAGAAACGACGAAAACTGCGAAAACGAAGCGGCAGGCTTTATCGCGGCTCGGCTCGGCAGGTTTTTTGCGTTTATGATTGAGATTTGCGATGATGCCGATAAGATCTCGCACGCAGCGCCGCTGGCGAACTTTTCGGATATGCTTGCGGAAAAATATCTGTGGCCGCAGAGCGATGAGAATGACGAGGAGCTCTGGGAGGAGCACTTTTACGACGATGAGCTATTTTACAGTCTCTATTTTTATTCGCGGGCGGTTTTGGACGCGACGGGAGTGGACTTTGCGCAGTTTAAGTCTAAGCCGAGTGGCGTTTAAGGCTGTACTATCTCGCCTTTTGATTCTAAATTTAGCGCGACGCGCTTTGGCGATGCTTTGCTTAAATTTAGACTTCAAAAAATTTTAAAATTCTTTAAAAATTTACGGCGTGCAGAATTTACAGATCGTCTTCTTAAATTTAAAATTCGCGCGATTTTTTTGATCGGCGGTATGGTTAAGGCGTGGGTAACGCTTTTAAATTTAGATCGCCGCGAAGCCTTAAACCCGCTTGTGGCAGGGTTTTTTTATGTGGTTTTAAAAAGATACCAATTCGGTGCAATTTTTTCTATCATTATAAACTCGCTAGGGCTCATTTGCGGCAGGTCTGCCTCGTCTTGCACCCGCAAAAAGCCCACGGAGTTATCGGTGATCCCGCCGATAAGTAGTATAAATCTTTTGCCCTCCGTCTCGGCGTGAGAGAGATGCAGGCTTTTGATCTCCGCCTTTGCGCGCTCGGACTCGCCGCTAGCATAAAGCTCGTAAATTTTTTCATATGCCGCTAGATTTTGCTTACCGAACTCCATAAGTTCTTTATCGGGCGCCAAGATTAGCTTTAAATTTACGATATCTGCATCAGTTCTTTGCTCAAATTCGCGTTTTTGCGCCTCGTTAAATTTTTCATATTCGCTTACGATAGCCTCAATAATGGCGGTTTGCGCTAAAACTCGCACGGCGTAGATCCCGTCTTCCTTAGTATAGACGTAAAGATCGAAGTGCTTCTCTTTAGAGCCCAAAAATACGTGAAAAATCTCGCTAAATTCGTCGCTGCGTCCAAGCGGAGCAACCGTGATTTCGCTATAGTTATCCGCCGCGTAGAATTTACGCTTTAAATAGCTTCTCATCTCGCCTTTAAAATAAAGATTTTTATCGAAGTTTGTGTCGCTAAACAGTGAGCGGACGAGCTCCTCATTGGGGCTGGCGTTTAGGCTTAACGCGCAGCTTGCACAAAGTATGAGCGAGGCAAAAATTTTTGAAAATCCCGCTGTTTTAAAAAATCTAAATAAGCTCAAAATTTAATCTTTTGAAATTTTATAAATTTAAAAAGTCCATAAATTCTAGAAATTTTAAAATTTTGCAAATTTTAAAACTCCGTAAATTTCGCCTTTTATAGGCTCGCCATCTCCTCAGCGCGTGCGAGAAGCTGCTTTGCGCCCTTTTCGATAAAGCCGCGCGCTAGCTCCGCACCTACGCTTCGGTATTGCGATTTTTGCGCGACGATGCTTTGGCGGATGCTTTCGCTACCGTCGGGTAGGCCCACTATCGCGCTGATGTGGATATTTTCGCCGTCAAGGCGCGCATTGATGCCGATCGGCACCTGGCAGCCGCCCTCCAAAACCCTAACGAAATCCCGCTCCACGGTCGTTTCGATGATCGCGCGTTCGTCTTTTAGAAATTCTATCGCGCGCAGGATTTGCGGCTCGTCCACCGCCTCGATGCCGAGCGCTCCTTGCCCCATCGCAGGGATCATCTGCGAGATTTCAAAGGGCGCTACGTGTCTCACTTCGGCGCGCAAATTTAATCGGTTGATGCCCGCCATCGCCAAGATGATCGCGTCGAATTCTCCGTCTTTGAGCTTTCGCAAGCGGGTTTGGACGTTGCCGCGCAAGGAGATTATCTCTAAATCAGGCCGCATACTAAGCAGCTGCATCTTGCGGCGAAGGCTCGTAGTGCCGACTTTTGCGCCGTGGGGCAGCTCGTTAAATTTAGCGTATTTTTCGCTAATCATCGCATCGCGCACATCCTCGCGCGCGCAGATTGCCGCTAGCACTAGCCCCTGCGGAAACTCCACGGGCACGTCTTTTAGGCTATGCACGGCGATGTGTGCTTCGCCGCGAAGCATACTCTCCTCAAGCTCTTTCGTAAAAAGCCCCTTGCCGCCGATCTTTGCAAGCGGCGTGTCTAAAATTTTATCGCCTTTGGTTTTCATGCTTTTTAGCTGCGCTCGGATGCCATGCGCTTCAAGCAGCGATGCGATGTGTTCGCTCTGCCACAGCGCAAGCACGCTGCCGCGCGTAGCGATGATCAAATTTTTCATTTTTCCTCCCCTATGCTTTTTCGGATCTCGATTTCGTTCTCCTCGATCACCTCTACGTCGATTACGTCGTCGTTTACGCGGTGGCGTCGCCAGAATTTTCGCTCTCTTTTTTCGGAATTTTCTCTGCTCGTGTTAAATTTAGGCACGTCGCTGGTGACGCAGTAAAATGACGCGGTGATTATGCAAACGCCTAAAATATCGCCGAAAATGCCAGGCGCAATGAGAAAGACGCCGCCTACGACGAAGCCCACGCCGCTTAAAATTTCTTTCGGCGAGATTTTCATTAGATTGAAAAAGCCCATCCACGAGCGGTTTGCTACGACGTATCCGCCTAAAACCGCGCTTATGACGATCTCCACCGCATACGCCGCGAAGCCGTTTGCGCTTACGAAATAATAGGTCGTAAATGCCTCAATTATCAGATACGGAACGATCAAAAGCCTAAACATATTTTTCCTTGAATTATCACTTTAAGCCGCGCCTCTTTAATGGCGCTAAAATTTAATCGCGGATTTTAGCAAATTCCGTCTGAATTTTTAATGTATCGCAAGAGTCCCTCGCAGCCGCGTTTGATATCTGCGTAGCAGCGCTCAAAATCGCGCGTGTAGTAGGGATCGGCGATTTGTAGG
>NZ_CALIJF010000290.1 GCF_938018035.1 uncultured Campylobacter sp.
TAGCGAAGCGGCGGACAAGATCGTAGCAAATTTTAAAAATGACGCACTCTTTTCGTTTGATAATTTGGGGCGGCTAAGCGAGGTGAAGTTCGCCGTATAGAGCCGCAAATATTGCGGCATGCATTCGAGGCTTTGAAATTTACGCCGTGAAATTCTTCTTCGTAAATTTTATATCTTAACATTTTCATCCTTAGAATTTTGCTCGGTAAAATTTAGATCGCAAAATTCCGCCGTGCGAAATCCTCTTAAAATTTTACGTTGCAAAATTCTGTCGCTAAATTTACGCCAAATCTCTAAATTTAAATCAAAATCAGTCGCCGTCGATGTCGAAGTCAAGATGCTCTTTGAAGTAGGCGCGCAACCTGCGGCGGTCGTTGTGACCGGGCGTGATCGCAAACCACAGCACGCGGTCATTTAGATCCTTGCCGCGGATCAGCACGGTGTCGCGCAGCAAGATATCGTGAAAGTCGCCGTTTAGCCGCCACGACGAGAGCGCCTTGGCGAAGAAAAATATCACGACGCCCACGACCATTATCACGAACGCCATCCCCACGCGCTCGCTCATGGCGATACCCACTAGCCATAGCACGATCATCGATCCGATCCCGAATGTAAAGAACTGCTCGTATTTTACGTAGCGGGAGTGGTTAAGCGCCGTGTAGCCGGTGCAGGTGCGCAAAAAGCCTGGAGTGAGCCTAATGTAGTCGATGTTAAAGAGCAAAATTTCGCTCTTGCGCTCGTTTGAAACGAAGGTAATTGCGTGGTCGTTAAATTTAAACAGCCCGCCGCCGTCGCGTCCTTGATACCAAGCTACGCCGGCGATCAAAAGTCCTAAAATCCCGCCTCCGCCGCGACCGCGTCCGTCGCCTAAAAAAATTTCATCTAAATCAAGGCCGGCCGAAACGCCGTAAAAAAATATAAAGGCCATCATCGCAATGACGAATATTACGATGAAGGAGTTGTCGTTTTTGATGCTAAATCCACCTGCACTCGTGGTTCGTGCGCCGCGGCTGCGAAGGGCGGCTTTGTAGTCTTTGGTAGTAAAAGTAGGCATAAAGCTCCCTTTCTTTCGGGCTTGCAAAACAGCTTGCGCACGCTTTTAAAGCCCGTTTAAAACGGTGGAATTTTATAAAATTTCAGATCAAATTCGGATTAAATTTCAAATTTGAATAGGCTTTAGAATTTAAATGGGTTTCAAATTTAAAGGATTTGAAATTTAGCCGACGAACTTAATATCACAATAAAGCACTACAGAAGCTTTGTGGGCGAAGCTACTCCGTTAAGAGCGGCGAACGCTTGGGAAATACGGCATTTTGAGTCTTACAATACTCTAAAATATAAAGAATTTCGGCACTAAATTTAAATGTGATCGGCGGGTGTATTCTTGCCGGCGCGTGCTACGGATTTCGCGGCGAAATTTAAAAACGCGGTTTGCATGATTTAGCGAGTGCGAGTTTTACAGAAGCTCGGCCATATAAGACAGATGGCGAATGCGCGGCAATTATCATAAATTTAAAGCGCGGGGCACTGCGCGGTCTCATCGAATATATGGAAAATTTTACGGCAAATTTAAAACGCAGTCTAGCGGAGTTAATATGGCCGATTAAAATGCGGCTTGCAGCGGTTGGTGCGGCAAATTTGCTCTGTGGTTGCAGTTAAATTTTTCCGCCGCGCGGAGTAAATACCGCGCAGAGGTTAAATTTGCCGCGTAGAAGCTAAATTTCGCGTCGCAGTTAAATATCTCTGTCCGCAATAGTCAAATCGCAGCGAGCTCAAACGCCGTAAATTTAGAGCCCGCAGGCATAAGCGCTTGACTTGCAGCTGAGCCGCGATCTTTTATTATAAGATGCCTATTGTTCGCATTCCCGCGGCTGTTTAAAACAAACCGCGCCGCATTTTAAATTTTAAAATTTTATTTGAATAAGCTATTTACGCTCTCGTCGTGATATACGCGCCTGATGACCTCGCCGAAAAGCGGAGCGACGCTGATTACCTTGATGCGGTCGCTTTCCTGCTTTAGCGGGATCGTGTCGGTCACGACTAGGCCGTCCAGCGCGCCGCTTTCGATGCGCTCATATGCCGGGCCGCTTAGCACGGCGTGCGTGCAAAACGCGCTGACGCTCTTCGCGCCCTGTTCCTTAAACGCGCCCGCGGCCTTGACGATAGTGCCCGCGGTATCGATCATATCGTCGATTAGGATCACGTCCTTGCCCGCGACGTCGCCGATGATGTTCATCACCTCGCTTTTGTTCGCCTCCTCGCGGCGCTTATCGACGATGACGAGATCGAGCGAGAGCTTTTTGGCAAAGCTTCTAGCGCGCGCGACGCCGCCCACGTCGGGGCTGGCGATGATAGGATTTTTTAAATTTTTCTCTTTCAGGTAGTCCAAAAATATCAGCGAGCCGTAGAGGTTATCGACCGGTACGTCGAAAAAGCCCTGTATCTGCCCCGCGTGCAGATCCATCGTGACGACGCGGTCGATCCCCGCCGTCTGCATCATATTTGCCACGAGCTTCGCGCTGATCGGCACGCGCGGGGCTGCCTTGCGGTCTTGGCGAGCGTAGCCGAAGTAGGGCACGACCGCCGTGATCGAGTTCGCGCTGGAGCGCTTCAGCGCGTCGGTTAGGATCAGAAGCTCCATCAGATTGGAGTTTGCGGGCGCGCATGTGGGTTGGATGACGAAGACGTCCTTGCCGCGCACGCTCTCGCCGATCTGGACGCTGATTTCGCCGTCGCTGAAGGTTTTGATCGCGCACTCGCTAAGCGGCAGCGAGAGATATTTGGAGATTTTTTTGGCAAATTCGGGATTTGCGGTGCCGGAGAAAATTTTATATCCGCGCATTTTGATGACCTTTGGATTGAAATTTGCTCGAATTCTACACCAAAAGCGCTAAATTTTAGCTAATTCGCCCGCCGCGCTTGCGTAAAATTAATAAGCAAGCATCGCGAACCGCCGCCCGTTTGCGAGATAAATTTTTAAAATTTCAGGGCGGCTCGGTTCGCCGCGGTCTTACTTGAGCGAAATTTTAGCTGCGGATTACTGCGTTCGCGGGCGATCGGAGCCTGCGTTTTTGCACGAGCAGCCGCGCAGATTGCGGGCAAAACCGTATCGTAAAGTTTGATGAAAGTCTGAGAGAGCGCATCAGGCGGGAGCACGGTACGGCTAAAGTCGTATCGCGGAGGGAGAGGCGCCGATTAGCGAGGAATTTTATATTCGCTATGCAAACGCGCAAATTTTATTTTTGAACTGCGGAGAGTGCGTTTAAATTTAAATTTTGAGCTCGCACGAGACAGACGCGCGGATACCTGCAGCGCACTAAATTTAGACTGCCGCGGCGTATAAATTTTAGATCGCCAGCGCGGTTAAATTTAAAGCCTGCTTTGCTTTGGTGAAAATTTAGAGCTCGCTTTGACGATCAAATTTAAAGCTTACTTTTTAGAGCTCGATCGTGCGCTGCGAAATTTTAAAATTTATCGCGCGACTTTGGTCTGTCGCGTAAATTTAGACACCGCCTTTGCCGTTTAAATTGTAAAAACCGAAAAGCTATGAGTACGAATTGAGAGGCAGGTCGTTACATAGATTCTAGTGCGGATTACGACATAAATCTCGTCAAGGGTCACGGCATGAACCCAAGCATGGATTATTACGACATACGCCTCGGAGCGTATCGAGACATAAATTCTAACAGGCATTGCACCGCAAATTTTAAAATTTCAAACGCAAATTTAAAAACGAATTTAGCAGTTTTAAAAGTAGACTTAAGGACGGATTTTAGATTATGAAATTTTTAAATTTAAAAGTTGCTGCCGCCGTACTCGCGCTGCTGCTCGCAGGCTGTGACGGATGGAAGCACCATCTAAGCAGCGACGGCACCTCGCTCGCCTCCAAGTTTGACCTCTCCGAGCGCACGCTAAAGATTGAGGCAACGACAAGCCGCTCATGCTGTTTTTCTATACCAGCAGCCGAATTTAGAAATTCTGAAATTTTAAAATTTAGATAAAATTCTACGATTTGGAATTTTGATAAAATTTCTGTGGCTACCAGCTTCCGCTAGCACCGCCTCCGCCGAAGCTTCCGCCGCCCCCACTGAAGCCGCCTCCGCTAAAACCGCCACTTCCTTTAAATCCGCCAAAATTCCCAGATGGGCTGCCTCTCATGCGCGATGAGCGCGCGATTTCGCTTATGATGTCTGCGCTCGAGATTATATCCTCGTCGCTTCTTCTGCGGCGCGTCACGCGGCGGCTTAGTATCGCAAAAAGCAAAACCGCAAAAAGCACCATAAAGATCGCAAAGTCCTTGTTGCTCGGATCCTGCTGCGCGTTGGCGTTAAGCGGATCAAATTTTATATCGCCGCCTTCGATCGTGCTAATGATCGCTGAAATCCCGCTAATGACGCCACTTTCGTAATCTCCCTGCCTAAAATAGGGCAGAATTTTATTGCTGATGATACGCTTGGCGCGCATATCGGTTAGCACGCCCTCTAGCCCGTATCCGACCTCGATACGCACTTTATGCTCGTGTGGAGCGACAAGCAGCAGTACGCCGTTGTCGCGCCCTTTTTGCCCGATACCAAGAGCGCGCGCCTGCTCTACGCCGATTTCCTCGATAGAGTAGTCTCCGAGCGATTTTAGGCTTATGAACATGATCTGGTTTGTGGAATTTTTATCGAAAGTCGTTAAAATTTCATTCAGACTCTCTCTCGCGGCTGGGCGTAAAATGCCAGCCTCATCTATTACAGCGGTGCCGTTTGGATGGGCTAGATACTCGCTAGGTGCGGCGACGCTTATTACAAATAGCGCCATTATGGCAAAAGCAAATCTCCAAGCCACTCTCATTGCAGCTCCACCAAGGTCTCTTTTATCTCGTTATTTTCGCTATCTTTAGGCACTCGCATGGCTAGCTCGCACAGCGCGTCCATCGCCTTTAAAACAGCAGGCTCAAGACCTTGCGTGCTGGGGTTAAATTCCGTCGTGATACGTTCAAACTCACCCTTAGAGATAAACTCCGCCGCTTGCGCGCCGCAGATGATATGAGCGCAGCGCTCGCGGACGCAGACGCAAAACATTATCGCTTCTTTTACGCTGCCGTAGCGCTCGTAAAATTTTTGCATCGCAAACTCGCCCGAGAGCCGAAGTCTGCGAGATTTAGGTGTGATTAGAGTTAAAAGCGCGGGACATTTAGCTAGCAGAGCTTTAATCGCTATGAAGCTGAGCGCTACGATCTGCAGTAGCTCAGCTTTGCTTATTTGCGGCACGAAGCACAGAACGATGCCGATCGCAAACGCCGTCACTGCCGCCGCGCTGTAGCTATATTCGCAGTCCTCTCTTGCTTCACGCGCGACTACGCAGACGATCTGCGCACCGCTTGTAGCTTCGGCTTTCGTGATTAGCTCGTGGATTTTTTGCTTGCACTGCTCGCTTAGCATTTGCCGCCTTTAGCGTTATTTAAACGAGACGCTAGGGGCTTTTTGGCTTGAGCTATCAGCGCTAAAGCTAGGTTTGGCGCCGCCTAGTCCTACTATGCGCGCGATGATGTTTGTAGGAAAGGTCCTAATTAGCTTGTTGTATTCCTGCACCGAGGCGATGTAGTCCTTGCGCGCTACGGCGATGCGATTTTCCGTGCCTTCGAGCTGATTTTGCAGGTCGGCGAAATTCTGATTTGCCTTAAGATCCGGATAACGCTCGACTACCAGCATCAAGCGTGATAGGGCTGAGCTAAGCTCACCTTGGGCGCCGTTAAATTTCGCAAACGCTTCCGGATCTTGCGCTAAACTTTCTGCATTGATATTGACAGCGGTTGCCTTAGCGCGGGCATTTATGACGCCTTCTAAGGTATCTTTTTCATGGCTTGCGTAGCCCTTGACGGTTTCTACGAAATTTGGAATCAAATCGGCGCGGCGCTGATATTGGTTTTGTACCTGGCTCCACGCGGCCTTAACTTCTTCATCTTTGCTTACGAGTTTATTGTAAACCGGCACTGCAAATATCGCAAACGCAATCGCCGCAATCACTAAGACGATTAGAGCTTTGATTAAGATATGAAGCCCTCCTTTTTGGCGCGGATACTCTCCTCCGCCAAAGCTCTCGCCTCGCGCGGATAAGCCTTTATCGTCGTAACCTATACGCTCGTTATTTTCTCCTTGCAGCTCTTTCATTGAAATCTCCTTGGGATGTTGGAATTTAATTTGACTAAAATTTCATATTCGATCGTACCGAAGCGCTTTGCCCAGGCCCGCGCATCGTCCAGCACGCAAACTCGCTCTCCGCCGAATTCTGCGCAGAAGCTATCCATCGACATTTTTCCGAGCATTTTTTGCCCGCTTGCAAGCGCTAACTCGCCCTCGCCGTCGTAGCGAAATAGCCCATCTGCGTAGCCCAGATCGTATGTGCCGATCCTCATATCGCGTGGCGCTTCAAATTTCGCGCCGTAGCCCACGCGCTCGCCTTTTTTCAGCACGCGCGAGCTGATTAGATCGGCATAGAGCTTTAGCACGGGGTGTAAATTTAGGCTCTCGTCAAATTGCGGATATCCAAATTGCGCCATACCCACGCGCACGTATTCGTCCTCAAAGCCCGCTCTGCGCTCGATAGCTGCGGAGTTGCTCGAATGAAATTTTAAATTTCCAAAGCCCGCGGCGGCGGCTTTGTGCCCCGCAAGCCACTTAAATTCTATAAAATTTTGCCTTTGTGCGAAAAAATCTCCACTTAGCTCGTCGCTTGCGCGAAAGTGCGTGAAAAAGCCGTGAAGCTTAAATCCGCCCTGCTTGCATAGCCTAAGCGCCTCATCTAACTCGCTCGCACCGATGCCGTTTCTATGCATTGCGGTATCTGCAGCGATATAAATTTTAAGCCCTCGTTTAAGACGCGAGAAGTAGCTCAGATCATTTACCGCGTAGTAAAACCGCTCATCCTCGTCCCCGCGCGGAATGTGCGAGAGCACTAAAATTTCATCAAATAAATCCGCAATCTGCGCAGCTTCCGCAGCACTTCGCGTTACGGCGCGTACGAAGCCTAGCTTTGCCGCTTCCTCGCAGCAAAGCCTGCAGCCATGGCCGTATGAATTATCCTTGGCTACTAAAAATACTCGCTCCGCTTCACCTACTTTGGCGGCAATTTGCGCTAGATTGTGCGCATAAGCGGCGCGATCTAAGATGATCTCAGACATCGAAATTTAGTCCGTAAGTGCGGTATAAATATGGCAGCAGCTTGCGCGTGGCGTAGTCGTATCCGTAGAATTTCGCATAAATTTCTTTCAAGTTAGCCGCGCCTGCGCGCTCGAAATCAAACACGTCGGTACCCGCGATTTTTGGCACGCGCTCATCTAAGAATTTAAAAAATTCCGCTCTCGCAGCCAAAAGCTCTTTTATATTTTTCTCAACCTCTTGCTTTTCAGATTCGTTCATCTCTGGTCCTTTAAATTTTCTAGTTTACCTAAAAATACGCGCTGCATCTCGTCGCGAAACTCAGGGCTAGAGGCCTCGAAGCGAGTTACGATCACAGGCGTGGTGTTGCTTGCCCGTACGAGCGCCCAGCCGTTATCAAACCGCACTCTGATGCCGTCGATCTCGATAATATCGCGGATGGGTGGCAGCTCCGCGATACCTGCGTGGATTTGAGCTTTAAGAGCCTCGATAATCTTAAATTTCGCCTCCTCGCTCGTATTAAATTTAATCTCATCGGTGCTAAAAACCTGCGGCAGCTTGTCTAGCTCGGCGTCTAAATCATATCCTTTAGCTACGAGCTCAAGCACGCGCATCATCGCATATACGCCGTCATCAAAGCCGAAATATCGCTCTTTAAAGTAAATATGCCCGCTAACCTCGGCGGCAAGATCGATGTCAAGCTCCTTCATCGCCTTTTTGATATTGCTGTGGCCGGTCTTGCCCATGAAGCTTTTGCCGATCTTATCGATGGCGTCATACATCGCTTGAGAGCATTTAACCTCGCCTAGGATGCGCGGATGGGTCATATTTAGGGCAAGCAGGCAGGCTAGCTCGTCGCCTTTTATATTGCGGCGCGGCGTAAGCACGGCGATCCTATCTGCATCCCCGTCAAAACCAAAACCCAAGCTCACGCCGTCTTGCTTCATCGCGACTTTAAGATCCGCTAAATTTTTCTCCTCGCTTGGGTCTGGGTGGTGGTTTGGAAAGTTGCCGTCTGGCTGCGGGAACAAAACTTTAGCGTTTAGCTCCAGCCTTTCTATGATTTTAGTAGTCGTAACGCCCGCAGCTCCGTTTGCGCAGTCGATTATAAAAGGCGCGGCAAAGCCCTTAAGAGCCGCAAATTCCTTCTCAAAATATGCTAGATACTCGCTTAAAATGTCGTACCTCTGGGTGCTTGTATCGGTTGGAATTTCAAAATTTGAACCGATCAGCTCCTGCACCTGCGCACCCAGACATTTCAAATCCGCGCCAAAGAAGCTGTCCGTGCCGATCGTTATTTTGAAGCCGTTGTAATTTTTGGGGTTGTGCGAGCCGGTGATCATTACGTTTGCGTCAAATTTATGCGTAAATACGCTAAAATAGCCCACCGGCGTCGGCAGCAAGCCGATATTATAAACTCGCAGTCCGGCAAAATTTAGCCCGCTTACGAAATAGCCAAAAAGCTCAACCGCGCTAAGACGGGCGTCGTATCCCACGCTAACGCGCTCAAGCCCCAGATTTGCGATATGTTTGCCAAGCGCGAAGCCGATCGCCTTTACGCTGCGCTCGTTTAGCTCCTCACCCACGATACCGCGAATATCGTATTCTCTAAAGATATCTTCTATCATAAAATTCCTTTAAATTTAAATCGCGGTATTTTATAAAAACTTGCTTAATATTTATATTATAAATGATAAAATCGCCGCTAAAATTCCAAAGGATGGTTATGAAAAAATTTATTCTAGTAGCGATTTTAGCGGCTTTTGCTTTTGCGGGCGATTACGAGCTCGTAGGTAGCGTAAATACTTCGTTTAGAATTTTTGGCAAAGACGATCGCATCGAAGTTATCGCGGTTAAAGATCCTAAGATCGACGGCGTGACCTGCTACGTCTCTTACGCCAAAAAAGGCGGTGCCAAAGAGATCATCGGCGTGGAGGAGGACCGCTCCGAAGCCTCTGTGTCGTGCGTGCAGACAGCGCCTAAAATCATCATTAAAGAGGAGCTGAAAAAAGAGGATATTTTTGAAAAACGCAGCTCGTTAATCTTCAAAAAGACCCACGTAGTTAGGCTTTACGACGCGGTGCAGGGCTCGCTAATCTATTTGGTTTATTCAGACAAAGTGATCGATGGCTCGCCTAATAACTCGATCTCGGCGATCCCATGCCGCCAAGCTGTGGGCGACGTGTGCGAGCTCGCATATACCCAAGGCAAAAAATAATAAGAAGGAATTTCGTAAAGATAAAATCTTATCGCAGCGGAATTTTAAATTAGAAATTACGCGATGAGATGACGCATGAAATTTACATAGAATTTTACCAAATTCTGCAGCATTTTACAAAATTTATCCGCGCCGTTAAATTCCTGCGCGAATGCCTAAGGCGAGAATTCTACTGCTTTATCAAAGCATCTTAACGCATATTCGCACTACGCTAGTAGGCGTGCGCTTGCAGGTCGTAAAATGAAAAATTAAGCAATTTTTGCTAAAATCTCGCGATTTTGAAAACCCTCGTAAATCTAAAGGAAATCAATGAAGACATTTTTTAGTATGGAGTGCGCGTCAGTGATGCTACTGATTTTGGCGCTAGCCTGTGCGATCGCCACTTTCATAGAGACCGCTTACGGCACGGAAGTAGCTTGGGCGATGGTTTATTCTACTGCATGGTTTGGCGCGCTGATGGTGCTTTTGGGAGTAAATTTAACCTACAATATCTATCGCTACCGCATGATTAAGCTTCGCACTCTGCCTGCGCTAATCTTTCACGCGAGCTTTTTGTTTATGCTTGCTGGAGCGATTTTGACGAGATATTTCGGCTTTGAGGGCAATATCCATATAAGAGAGGGCGGCGAGAGCTCGATCGTAACGACTAAAGACGAGGTCGTTCAGCTTCTTACTTTAGGCAGTGACGGCGAGTTTATATCTGCTGACGAGAGCAAATTTTTAAACGGCGCAGGACGGATGAACTTCGATCTCAATCTAGACGTAGAGGGCAGGATCGCAAATTTAAAATTTAAAGAGCTAATAGAACACGGCGAGCTAAAATGGGTGCAAGATCCGACCGGACAGGCTCCTGCGCGCGTGGAGCTATTATTTTCAAACAATGTCGGTAGTCAAAACGTCTCCTTGCAATCGGGCGAAAGCATGGAGATAGGCGAGCTTAGTATCACTTTTAATGCAGAGCCTAAAAGTAAGAATTTCATCTACATAAAATCCAAAGACGGCAAATTCTATCTAAACTCAAATCTTGATATAAACGCCACTAAAATGGCTGATATGAGCACTGCGCCGCTTAAGAAAAACGAGGATAATCCGCTAGGCAATCTCTTGCTTTACAGCTTCGATGGGATAAATTTTGCCCCTGTTAGCCTGCTTAGCTCAGCGGTCGAGAAATTCGTCCCGGTCGATGCGAATTTACCGGGTGAGCCCGGCGTAGTAGCTACGCTAAGCTTTGCGGGGCAGAGTCGCGAAATCTACGTACCTAGGGATTCGCATGGTGCTAGCTACAAGGTGGGTGATAAGAATTTCATCGTAGCCTTGGCGCCAAAGATGCTTCATCTGCCTTTTAAAATCGCGCTTCGCGACTTTGTGATGGATCGCTATCCAGGCACCAATTCGCCCTCCGGATATAAAAGCGAAATCACGCTAAAAGACGGCAATTCGAGCTTTGATTATGATATTTTTATGAATCACGTGCTCGATTACGGCGGATACCGATTTTTCCAAAGCTCATACGACACGGATGAGCGTGGTACCGTGCTTTCGGTCAATAAAGACCCCGGCAAAGCTCCAACTTACATCGGCTATTTTTTGCTTTGCGTGGGGATGTTTTTTAACTTTTTCAACCGGGGCTCGCGCTTTTTCAAGCTTTCGCGCTTAATTAGCGAAAATACGCATCTTGCTACAGAAAAAGATGTAAATTCTAAAAATTCCGCGTCTAGCTCGGTGCCCGCAAGCTCCGCAGAAAGCTCCATATCAAAACGCACCAAAAAATCGCGACGCGGCACTAAAGGTGCGGCATTGGCATTAGTAGGCGCGTTGGCTTTGAGTTTGGCCGCATTGTATCCTAGCGCAGCAAATGCCGAACAAAACTCCACGGCACAAAATTCTACTTCGCAAAATTCCGCCTCAAATGCAGCCGCAGAAAATTCCGCGCCGCAAAGCCCGGCTAGCGTGCAAGATCCCGCTTCGCAAAATTCCGTGCAGAATTCCGCCGCTGAAAATTCCAATCAAAGCTCCGCTTCGCAAGAATCTGCGGCGGAGCAAGACTCCATCCCTCCGCATAATTTTTCTACTATGGGGGGCGAGCTGACCGTGCCGAAATTTGATCCTAAATTTAGTGAGGATCTAGCAAGCCTAGTAATTCAGGGATTTGATGGGCGAATGGAGCCTTTCGATACCGTTTCTAGGGAGCTTTTAAATAAAATTTACCGCGCCGACGACTACAAGGCGCCAAATGGCGAAATTTTAAACCATAACGCCGCCGCGCTTTCGTTTATGCTAAATCAAAGCTACTGGAGGCGTGCGCCGATCATCAAGGTTAGCGAGCCGGAGCTTAAAAAAATTCTAGGTATGGATGAGAAGCAAAGCCACGCCAGTATGATGGATTTTTTTGAATTTAAAGGTGGCGAGAGCTACTACAAGCTCGATAAAATGGTCGAGGAGATCAACCGCAAGCCTTTGGGCAATCGCGGCGTGCTAGATAAAGAGATCATCAAGGTAAATGAGCGCGTAAACGTCTTTTACTCGGCGTTTATGGGGGATTATTTTAGAATTATTCCGGTTAAGAACGCTAAAAATAACGAGTGGCTTTCGCCGCTATATCTAGGCGATGCGCTGGATCAAAACGAATCTGCTGAAGTTAAAAAGATGATGGGAATATTCGTTTCGTCCGTGGTCTATGCCCAAGAAAGCGGGGATTGGAGCGGCGCAGAAAAGATGCTAAGCTACGTCAAAAAATACCAAGCACAAAACGGCGCAAATTTAATGCCTAGCGAGAGCGCAATAAAATATGAAATTTTATTTAATAAGGCTAAAATTTTTTCTCGCCTCTTTCCGATCTACACTATCTCGGGATTTTTGCTTCTAATCTTTATCTTTTTGCGAATGATGAAGCCTACTCTTCGCTTAGGCGGTGCGTTTAAGCTCGTTTACGTCGTAAATATCGTCGCCTTCATCGCGCATACCGCAGGCCTTGCGCTACGCGGCTACGTCTCGGGGCACGCGCCGTGGAGCAACTCCTACGAATCGCTCATCTACATCGCATGGGCGCTGTCGCTAAGCGGAATATTTTTCTCGCGCAAATCCGCTATTTCGCTGGCGCTAACGTCAATAATGGCGGGCATAACGCTGATGGTGGCGCATCTTAGCGACATCGATCCGCAAATCACCAATCTCCAGCCGGTTCTAAAATCGCACTGGCTTACGATCCACGTCTCGGTAATCACCGCGAGCTACGGATTTTTAGGTCTTTGCATGCTGCTTGGAATTTTTACCCTCGTAATGTTCCTGTTTGACAAGAAAAACCCCGAGATCGCGCGCAATATCACGGAGGCTACGCATATCAACGAAATGTCGATGATCCTAGGGCTTTGTTTGCTGACGGTCGGCAACTTCCTAGGCGGCGTGTGGGCGAACGAAAGCTGGGGGCGCTACTGGGGCTGGGATCCGAAGGAGACCTGGGCGCTCATTACGATTTTCATCTACGCGGTGGTCGTGCATTTTAGGTTTATGCCTAAGCTCAATAATCAGTTCGCCTTTGCCGTAGCCTCGATGTTTGCGTATTTTAGCGTCATAATGACCTATTTTGGCGTAAATTTCTACCTAAGCGGCATGCACTCTTACGCTAGCGGCGAGCGTATTCCGGTGCCGGGCTGGGCGTACGCGATGATCGCTTCGATGGTGGCTCTTGCGATCGCGGCGTATTTCCGCTCGGGCAAATCGGCTAGGCTTTAGATAGGCGGGGTCCAAATTTAAGAATAATAATTTTGAAATTTCGCCCGGATTTCGCAGTTTGCCGAGGCTTTATGGATTTATGAAATTTATCTTTAAATTTTGGCTAGGCTTTAGGATCCCGCAGAATTTTATAGAATTTTACGGCTCGCGATTGCGCTAAATTTTAAAATTTTGCATCGCGACAGAATTTTTTGATGCTTGAAATTTTAAGATGTCGTAAAATTCTAATGATTTGGAATTTGCACCGCTATGGGATTTTAATGTTTTAAATTTTACTTCTAGTGGAATTTTTTCATACGACGGAAGCGCGACGTAATTTAGAATTTTAAAATTTCAGCTAGCGCGCTAGTGCAAAATTCGCCCTGCTGCCGCCATAACCGAGCAGTGAAATTTTAAAATTTGATTTTATAAATTCTATGCTCATCTTTAAATTTAAAATTTAAAATCTCGCTCTTTATGAAATTTTATTTATGATGTCGAAATTTTAAAATTTTGCACACCATTGTCGCAATAACTCTTGCGCGACAAAATTTTAAAATTTTAAATTCCGTGCCATGATAGAATATAATAGAATTTGAAAATTTATAAAATTTTAAACTGCGAAAACGCCTCACCAGGCATTAAAATTATCTTAAAATATAATTTAGCTTGTAAGGTTAAGCTAAATTTCTGCTTATAATCATATTGATTTAATCTTTATTTGGCTAAAATTGAGGCTTGTCAATTTCTTAATTTGAAAGGATAAAGATGTCTGATCTAAAACAGGATAGACGAGGCTTTATCGGGCTTACTTTCGGCGCGGTTGCCGCTGTGGGTGGCGTTTTCGCACTCGTGGGGATGAAGAAATCGTGGGATCCGCTTCCTAGCGTGCGCGCCGCCGGCGTCACTACGGTAGATCTAAGTCCGATCAAAGAGGGCGAGCTTTATCAAACGCAGTGGCGCAAAAAGCCGATTTTCGTGCTTAAAAAGACCGCCGATATGCCTAAAAACGATGCCCGTGATGTCGTCGTAGGAGATGCTAGATATACGCTTTGCATCGGCCTTTGCACGCATTTAGGCTGTATTCCTAGCTACAAGCCATCGACGCAACAATTCATCTGTGCATGTCACGGCGGGATTTTCGATGCTAACGGCGTAAACGTATTTGGTCCGCCGCCGCGTCCTATGGATATACCGCCCTTTAAAATCGACGGAACGAAACTCGTTTTAGGCGAAGAGGGCCCCGAATACCAAGCCCTAAAGCAGAAAGTATAGGAGGCGCAGATGGCACATATCAGAAAGGCTACGGGAGTTTGGGATTGGTTCGACCAAAGGCTCGCCGTAACGAAATTTTTCAAGGTGATGGTAAGCGAGTATTGGATTCCTAAAAATATCAGCTTCCTTTGGGCGATGGGCGTTATTTTGATGACGCTATTTATAGTTTTGTTCGTTAGTGGACTAATGCTCGTGATGTATTATAAGCCAGATGTCAATTTGGCATTTGATAGCGTAAATTTTACGATTATGAAGGAGGTCGAATACGGTTGGCTATGGCGACATATCCACGCGGTATCGGCATCGGTCGTATTTTTGATCTTATACATTCATACTTTAGTAGCTATTTATTACCGCTCGTATAAGCAAGGGCGAGAGATGATTTGGGTAAGCGGAATGCTGCTTTTCATCATCTTTTCGGCGGAGGCTTTTAGCGGCTATATGCTTCCGTGGGGGCAGATGAGCTACTGGGCAGCGATGGTTATTACAAATTTGTTCGGCGGAATTCCAGTAGTGGGCGATGCAATAGTCGAATGGATTCGCGGCGATTATGCTGTTAGTGATCCGACGCTGACACGATTTTTTATGCTTCACGTCTGTTTGCTACCTCTTGTGGTGGTTGCGGTGCTGGCGGTGCATTTCTATTCGCTTAGATTTCCGCATGTAAATAACCTAGACGGCGAGGAGATTGACTTTGAGCTCGAGGGCGAGAAGTATTTGGAAGGAAAAACTAGCGAAAGCAAGGTAATTCCGTTTTGGCCGGGCTTTTTGGCGAAGGATTTTTTCTATGTCAGTATCTTTATGATATTTTTCTTTTATCTAGTGGGTTTCCACTTCGATTTTGCGATGGATCCTATAAATTTCGAGCCTGCAAACAGCCTCAAAACCCCGACGCATATCTATCCGGAATGGTACTTCCTTTGGGAGTATGAAATTTTGCGCGGATTTTACTTCGACGTAGGACCGCTTAAGGCCGCCGACATCGGGCTTATCGCATTTGCATTCGCCGGAGTTTCGCTATTTTTTATCCCGCTATTTGATCGTAGCAGCATAGTAGCGCCCGCACACAAAAACAAGGCGTTTTTCATTTGGTTTTGGGTTTTGGTAATCGACATGATCCTGCTTAGCCTCTTCGGCAAGCTCCCTGCAGACGGCGCGGAGCTTGGTATCGAAAATAAATACTGGGGCTTTGCTTTATCGATCGTCTATATTGGATTGCTCGTCGTAGTGCTTCCGTTGATCACGATCGCAGAAAGAAAGAGGGTCTAGCCATGAAAGAGATAAGAACCCTAATCTTAGTGCTTTTTTGTGTGGGAATTTTATACTGGTTTATCGAGCCTTATGCTCATACTAAGCTCAGTCCGCACACCGATCCGGTAAATTACGACTTTGCAGCAGGCGATACGGCTTTAGCCGCGCATAACGTAGCCGCAGCAGAAAGCGCTTTGGCCGCAGCTGAAAAAGGCGGGGATGAGACGATGATAAAAAATTCTAAAAAAGCCCTAGCCAGTGCGAAAGAGCAACAAGACAAAACGGTGCTTTTTTGGGACGAGATAAATAAAATAGATCTTAGCAAAGGCGATGCCGTGCGCGGCGCCGAGACCTTTACAAATGCAGGCTGCACCGCATGTCATGGAGTAAAAAGTGCAAATATCCCCGCTCCTATGGACGCGGCAAGCGCTAGTGCCGCATACGGCGTCAATCCTCCGGATCTTAGTAGCGCAGGCTATCTATACACCGATAAATTCTTAGCTGCACTCATCAAAGATCCGATCATGGCTCTTAAGCTAGATCAGAAATTTGGCGACGAAAAGCCTTTTCCGATGCCCGGGTTTTTCGGTGCGGGCGGTGATCTAAATCAAGAGATCGCCGATATCGTAGCCTATCTAAAGTCGCTCGCTCCTAGCGAGGATAAACTAATCGCCTCTGAGGCTGCAGCTAGCGGTATCAAGCAAGGCACCGAACTAAACGAAGCGCAGAAAAAATTCCTTTTAAGTAAGGCAGTTTTTGAGGATGCTTGTCTAAGATGCCACGACGTCAAATATGATAAGCTCTTTGCATCCAGCGACAAGGCTAGCTTAGCTGCGTATATGGGCTCGACGCCTCCTGATCTTTCGATGATGATCCGTTCTAAGGGCGCCAACTATCTACACGAGTTTATCAATGATACGCAAAAGAAGCTTCCAGGCACTTCGATGCCGCGCGTAGGCTTGAACGAAAACGCTGAAGCCAAAGTCGTGGAATATCTAGCTGATGTAGGCGATAGCAAAAAAGCTGAGCGTGAAGCTACAACCATAAATATTATGATCTATTTCTTGATCCTTTCTGTTTTTGCAGGTCTTTGGAAAAGTAAAATTTGGTCGAAACTTCACTAAAATTTTAGCAGTCGGAGTAAAATCCGACTGCCATTTAAAATTCCGCCATATCCTAAATTCTATTAAATTCCATCTATCAAAAAGCTCTTGCAATTGAGAATTTAGCCGCTTTCGTGCTTTATGATAACCGCTTTTTTTATTACTTTTTAAGATTTTTCTACATATAATTGCTACTTAATTTTGAAATTTAATGTATAAATTTAACTTAAGAAGGTTCAGATGAAATTTTTTAAATTTGCGATTTTGGCTCTAATTTTTCCGCTTGCTATGCTTTTTGCGGATACGGATTATCGCGCCGAAGCAGCGACGATAAAAGAGAAATTTGCTCAAGCGATCAAACTTTATGTCGATGGTAATAATTCTGAGGCTAGAAAGATAACTCAAGAGGCGTATTTTGGGCATTTTGAAAATCTAGAAGCCGGTATCCGCATAAATTTGGGACAGAAAAAATCCTACGATATGGAGAAGCAATTCGGCGATATCCGTAAAGCGATCAAAGCAGAAAAGCCTCTAAATGAGATCCAAGCAATGATAGATAATCTAAATCGCGAGATTGATGAGGTTCTGCCTGCGATCGAATCTGGTCATCGTCTCGTAGCCGAGCATCAAGACGGAGGCGACGGCAGCACTTCTGCGCCAGCCTCAGGTGGGAATTCCGCAGCATCCGGTACAACTTCGCCTTGGATGAGCGTCTATACGGAATTTAAAACTGAGCTGGATAACGCTAAAGCTGCGTTTGATAAAAAAGACACTGCTGCGCTAAAAGCTGCGCTAAATCGCGCTAAATTTGATATCTACCGCAACGAACGTCTAGAGGAGGCAGTGCGAAAATATGTCTCGTCTCAGACCGATCAATCAATCCAGCAAATTATCGGAAATCTCTTGCGCGAGGATGCAGATACGGACAAATCAAAATTTGACGAAGCGATAAACGCCCTAGATAATCTAGCATTAAAAGCCGTAAATGATTTGCCGCAAGAAAGCTACTCCATAGCGCCGCAGACTGCGTTAGCACAAAGCGATACTAGCGAGGATGAGGGCAAGGATTTTACGCCGATTGTGCAAAATATCAAAGACAAAATGGCTAAGGTTTTGCAGCTTTACGAGAGCGGCAAGGTTGATGACGCGATCGACGAGAGCGGTAATATTTACTTCGACGAATACGAAGAAAGCGGCATGGAAAACATCGTCGGTGCTAAAAATACTCAACTCAAGCTAGACACCGAAGCAAGCTTTAATAAAATTTCAGCTCTTATGCGCGCAGGCGCTTCCAAAGAGCAGATCGTAGCGGCGCAAAACAAGCTATTTGATCAGCTTACCCAAAGCCTAGAGCTAACGAAGAAATCAAGCAATTGGGATCTATTTTTATACGCGTTTATCATCATCTTGCGCGAAGGATTTGAAGCGCTCATCATCGTAGCCGCAGTCATCGCTCTACTTATAAAATCCGGCAACTCAAAGCACCTAAATATCGTTTACAGCGCTCTTGGCGTAGCGGTTGTGCTAAGTATCGCTACGGCTTACGGGCTGAATTATATCTTCGGTAGTGAAAATGCAGGACAAACGCGCGAAGTGATGGAGGGCGCGGTGATGTTAATCGCCGTGGTGCTGCTATTTTACGTGGGCTTTTGGCTTCTTTCAAATGCAAGCTCCAAAAAGTGGAGCGCCTATATCCAAGGTCAAATTTCAAACAGCCTAAGCTCTGGCGATAGCAAGATGCTTTGGTGGACGGTATTTTTAGCGGTTTATCGCGAGGGCGCAGAGACGGTGCTATTTTATTTGGCGCTACTTTTCGATGCTAAAAGTCCGGCAGCTACCAGCATGGTAGCAGCAGGCTTTGTAGCGGGTCTAGCGGCTCTTATCATAGTTTATATCGTCATCAAAAAATTCTCGCTTAAAATCGCTATCAAGCCGTTTTTCATCGCTACATCGGTCATCATATTTTATATGTCCGTCGTATTTGTGGGCAAGGGCGTGATGGAGTTAGTCGAGGGCAAGGTATTCGTGCCTACCGTAATAGATGGGCTTCCAACGATTACGTGGATCGGATTTTATCCTTACGTGCAGAGCCTCGTGCCGCAAGCGGTGATGATCGTGCTTCTAATCGTAGGAATTTTGATCTTAAAAAATAAGCAAAAAAACAAATCTTAATAAGGAGAGAAAAGATGAAAAAGATTTTTTCAGGTATGTTGGC
>NZ_CALIJF010000291.1 GCF_938018035.1 uncultured Campylobacter sp.
GCTGATACAGGCCGATTTTAAGAAATCGCGTCTGTTGAAATTTGATTCGCTCATTTTCCTCTCCATTTGAGAAATTCTTAGCTTAAGTTTAAAGTTCTAAACTAAAAGCGTAATTTTAGTTTCATTTTTAACATAAGTCAAATATTATTTAGTGTATCATTTCATAAGAATTAAATTATCAATTGGAGAGGCTAAATGAATTTGCATCGCATGGAGCTAGTATTAAAAGTAGCAGAATTCCGCAGCTTTACTAAGGCTGCCGAAGCACTTAAAATCCCGCAGCGGTCGCTATCGCAGAGCATTTTATCGCTGGAACGTGAGCTTGGAACGCAGCTTTTTAACCGCACGAGTAATCCCATTTCGCTTACGCACGCGGGAAAAATTTATGCTAGTAAAGCCAAAGTCATTTTTGATGCCATAAACGACCTAAAAAACGATATCTCTGAAATAAGCGGCGTAAAAAATGATAAAATTCGCATCGGTTTTTCGCAAAACGGCTATAATCTACTGCCGTCGCTACTGCCGATGTTTTGCAAGAAATTTAAGGATTCGGATCTACAAATCACGCAGTTTTCTTCTGCGCTTAGCATTCGCGAAATACTACTTCAAGGTGATCTTGATGTCGGTATGCTGATACTGCCCATCGATATGAGCGGGCTTGACGGGGTTAAAATTCTAACGCAAAAAACCTATGTCGCTCTAAGCTCCGCCCATCCGCTCTCGCTTGAGTTTAAAAACGAATCTGTTCCCAAAATTGACATTTCGCGCTTAAAAGAGGAAAGATTCATCCTGCCTAATCAAAGCCTAAGAAGCGCCGAGCAGATAGATGCATTTTTTGCTGCTGCGGGATTTGCGCCGAAAGTGCTATGCCGTACGGAGACCTTTGATATCGCCAATGCTATCGTCGCAAGCGGCGTGGGAGCGTGCTTTAGTATACCGCAGATGATAAAAGAAGATAAGGTAGACAGGATTAAGCTCTTTGACGTAGGCGCGCGCGAGCTCGATAATACGCTGATAATCGCCTATAAAAAAGGCAAACGTCTAAACCATCTAGCGCAGGCATTTATCAAAACTGCACGTAAAATTTCTAATGAAATTTAAAATTCATAGCTCGCAACGATAAATGAGAGATTGAGATTTTGTAGCACTTTGCCTCTTTATTTGCTTTTACACAAAAATTTTTAAAGCAGATTTTGCTCAAACTTGGGATGAAATTTCAAACTAAGCTTAAATTAGAATTTTGCCAATAGAATCTTTTACTGCTAAAATTTCACTCACAATTTACGACGAAATTTAGTGCGAAATTCTAATTTTTCACTCCATTTAAAATATCCAAATCCTTGTTATACACCTTGGTATCTACTTCAAAAATTCCAAGCAGCGTGTGAAAAAGATTATCGTGCGAAAAAGCATCATCCTTATGCGATTTAAGCGCGCTTAGATCGTATCTTTCGCGCATTTTTCCCTCACCTAGCCAAACGATAGCGCCGATATGCTTTTGCGCCTCGGGAGCGAAAAGATAGGGCATGCCGTGCAGATAAACGCCGCCCTCGCCGAGGCTCTCGCCGTGATCACTCATATAGATCATCGCCGTTTCGTACGTCTTAGAATATGGTTTTAAAAATTCTACAACCTTGCTTAAAAAATAATCCGTGTATAAAATCGCGTTATCGTAGGCATTTGAAATTTCTTGCTGCGAGCAGTTTTCAAGCTCGTTATCGCGGCAAACGGGGCTAAATTTTTCAAATTCTTTCTTATAGCGCTTAAAATACGCAGGCCCGTGATTGCCCATCTGATGCAGC
>NZ_CALIJF010000292.1 GCF_938018035.1 uncultured Campylobacter sp.
CTAATTTTACATAAAAAGATCATGAAATTTTACGCCCTGCGCGAGCAAAGAATTTAGTATTTAACTAAAATTTTATATTTTTACATTAGAATTAGCCCTTATTTTATTTGAAGTTGGCAAAATGAAAAAAACCTTGAAATTTATCGGCTCTATCGTACTTATTTTTATTGCGATATATTTTTTATACGGTAAATTTTTTAAGCAAGAAGAGGCGCCGAAGGCCCTTACCACAAGGCTTGAGAAGGGCAGCATCAGAGGCACGGTGACGGCTGCGGGAGAGGTTTATGCTAGGGATTTGGTCGACGTGGGCGCGCAGGTAAGCGGTCAGATCAAAAAGCTCTACGTCAAAGTGGGCGATAAGGTTCAAAAGGGCGATATGATAGCGCAGATCGACTCGGTCACGCAAGAAAACGAGATTGCGCAGCAAAAGGCGCAGCTTCTGATCCACGAGGCAAATTTGGCTTCGGCAAAGATCGCCGCGGCAAACGCTAAAACGCAGTATAACCGCGAGCTTGAGCTGTATAAAAGAAACGCCGCTTCCAAAGAGGCGGTGGAAAACGCTAAAAATAGCGCCGCTTTAAAAGAGGCCGAGCAGAAGCAGATCGAGGCGCAGATCGAGCAGACCAAACTTCAGCTAAGCACGGCGGAGACGAATTTCGGCTACACCAAGATCACGGCTCCGATAAGCGGTACGATCGTTTCAATGCCGGTAGAGGAGGGCAAAACGGTAAATTCCAACCAAACTACGCCTACGATCGTAAAGATCGCCGATCTAAGCAAGATGGAGATCAAGATGCAAATAGCCGAGGGCGATATATCCAAAGTAAAGGTCGGAATGGACGTAGAATACTCCATACTATCGGATCTGGATAATATCAAAAAGGCTAAAATTTACAAGATCGACCCCGGTCTTACCACGCTTAGCGACGGGACGTACGATAAAACCTCTAGCGGATCGTCTTATTCTTCGAGTAGCAGCGACAGCGCGATCTATTTTTACGCAAAGATGCTCGTGGATAACGAAAACGATTTTTTAAAGATCGGAATGACGACCGAAAACAACATAATCGTAAGCGAAGCGAACAATACGAGCTACCTGCCTACCTCAGTTATCAAGCGCGACGGGGGAGGCGATTACGTCACTGTGCTTAACGGTAAAGAGCCCGAGCAGCGATACGTAAAAACGGGCGTCAGCGACGATTTGAATACTGAAATTTTAAGCGGTTTGGATGAAAAAGATGAGGTGCTTATCGCCGACGGAAAAGCCGCGCCGTTAAATATGGACGGGCCTCCGATGGTGTTTTAGTTAAAATTTTATGGTGTAAAGATGCTAGAGCTTAAAGATATAAACAAAAAATTCATTCTCGGCGATAACGAAATCCACGTCCTAAAGGACGTAAACTTAAATATCGAAGCGGGCGAGTTTATATCGATAATCGGGCAATCCGGAAGTGGAAAATCGACGCTTATGAATATAATTGGCTGCATTGATACGCCTAGCAGCGGAAGCTACAAGATTGAGGGTCGCGAAACCGCGAATTTAAGCGGCGACGAGCTTGCGGCGCTTAGAAGCAAAAAATTCGGCTTCGTCTTTCAAAAATACAATCTCATCGCCACGATGGATGCTACCGCAAATGTCTCGCTGCCTGCGGTGTATGCGGGCGTAAGGGCAAGCGAACGGACGAAACGGGCGGTGGAGCTTTTGGATAAGCTGGAACTTGGCGATCGCACTAAGAGCTTACCGAGCAAGCTTAGCGGCGGACAGCAGCAGCGCGTAAGTATTGCCCGCGCTCTGATAAACG
>NZ_CALIJF010000293.1 GCF_938018035.1 uncultured Campylobacter sp.
CGCTTGCGGTGCTTGATAGCTTCGTAGCAAGCGCGAACGAAGCGCTAGATCGCGCGCCAAAAGATAAAGCGCTAAAGGCTAGAATCGCTGCAAATTTGGAGTTTGCAAAGCAGACGCTTGGAATTTTATATGAGGATGAGACCGAATACTTTCGCTTCGGCGTGAGCGAGCAGCAAAGAGCGCAGATCGAGGAGCTGATAAAACAGCGCGCGCAGGCTAAGGCAGAAAAGGACTTTACGCGCGCGGATGCCATCAGAGCGCGCCTTGCGGATATGAAGATCGAAGTGATGGATACGGCTAGCGGCACCGTTTGGGAGGTAGCAGCAGAGTAAAACGTAAAATTTAGCGCGAAATTTTACGTTGAATTTTATGATTTTTACGATGCAAGACGTAAGTCCAAATACTAATTCGCGCGTAAATTTTAGTGCGGTTTTTATCGGCGATACGATGATACGGCGATGCAGCGGCAAAGGCACAAGGCAGGCTGCGATTTTATTAGGTAGCGCGGTGAGTAAAAGCGCACAATACGGTGCGACGATGTGAAATCGCGATACATGATGTATATTATGATACAGCACTTTGTAGCGCTTTATATCGCCCCAAAGCGTTCAGCGTTTTAAAAAAATGGTTTGCGAAAGCGTTTAGATATCGCGATAAATAAAAACTCGCTCGCTTTAAACGCTTAGCGCTTTAAAAGCGACAAATAAAAAAGCTAAATCTCGGCATCGTTTGCGCAGCAGCGTATGTGGGCGGATAGATTTAGCGAGCTTGCGAAGCGCGAATTAGTCCCACGCCACCTCGTAAATTTCGCGTTGCGGCACCGCCGAAATTCTAAATTTCAAAAAATTTTGGGATTTTAAGAATTCCAAAATTCTAAATTCAAAGAATTTTAAAATTTGGAATTTTAAAAAAATTGGTATTCTAAATTTTAAAAATTTTATAAAAAAGGATTGTATTTGAACGGTTTTAAAACTTTACTATCGCGCTTTAAGCCCTATTTTAGGGATTACAAGCCGCAGTTTGCATTGGCGATTTTGGGTATGGTGATGACGAGCGTGGCGACTGCTGCGAGCGCGAAGCTGGTCGAGCCCGTTTTAAATAAAATTTTCGTCGAAAAAAACGAGCCGTATCTCTATACGCTTCCGATCGCGATCATCGTGGTTTTCACGATGAAAAGCGGCGGTGCGTTTATGCAAAACTACTTCACCGCCTTCATCGGTCAAGACACGGTGCGCCGCTTCCGCGATAGGCTCGTCGCAAGCCTCGTGCGGCTGGACGTGGATTTTTTCAACCGCTTCCGCACGGGCGAGCTCATCAGCCGCACGATCAACGACATTGAGCGTATCCGCGTCGTGGTTTCAAACATGATCCCCGATTTTTTCACGCAGATCATTACGATTTTGGGGCTTTTGGGCGTCGTGATCTATCAGAGCCCGAAGCTTTCGTTTTTCGCGCTCGTGGTCTTTCCGTGCGCGATATATCCGCTCTCGCGCCTTGCAAAGCGGATGAAAAAAATTTCGCGCGAGTCTCAAGAGAAAACCTCCGATATCTCCTCGGCGCTCAGTCAAATTTACTCCAACATCGAAATCGTCAAAGCAAGCAACGCCGAGAGCTTTGAAGTGGAGAAATTTAACGCCGAAAACAAGAAATTTTTCGGTCTAAATTTAAAGGCGGTCGTAACGGCGTGCCTGGTAAGCCCGATCATGGAGATGCTAGGCGCCGTGGGCATCGCCGTGGTGATCATCGTCGGAGGACAGGAGGTCATCGCGGGCCAGATGAGTATCGGCAGCTTTTTCAGCTTCCTTACGGCGCTTTTTATGGTTTACACCCCGATAAAAAAGGTCTCCTCGCTCTACAACAACATGCAAGACGCCATCGCGGCGAGCGAGCGGACGTTTGAGCTCATAGATTTGGAGCCTACGATCGTCGGAGGCGGAAAGCAGATGGGCGAGATCGGCTCGGTGAGCTTTTGCGACGTGTCGCTAAACTACGGCGACAAGGCGGCGCTAAAAGACATAAGCTTCAGCGTCAAAAAGGGCGAAATTTTAGCGCTCGTCGGAAACAGCGGCGGCGGAAAAAGCTCGGTCGTGAACCTGCTGATGCGCTTTTACGACGCAAGCAGCGGTAAAATTTTATTCAACGGCAACGACGAGATCGGCGAGTTTAGCATCCCTAGCCTACGCGAAAATATCGGCCTCGTAAGCCAGCGCGTCTATATTTTTAACGACACGATCGCGCAAAACGTAAGCTACGGCGCGGAATTTAACGAGCAGCGCGTCATAGAAGCGCTCAAGCTCGCCAACGCCTATGAGTTCGTAAGCTCGATGAAGGATGGAATTTACACCGTGCTTAGCGAGTTCGGCGCAAATCTTAGCGGCGGACAGCGCCAGCGTATCGCTATCGCGCGCGCGCTGTATAAGGACCCGCAAATTTTAATCTTCGACGAGGCGACTTCGGCGCTGGATAACGCAAGCGAAAAGGAGATCTCAAACGTCATCGAAAAGATCAAACAAAGCAAAATCGTCTTTGTAATCGCTCACCGCCTATCCACGATCGAGCGCGCCGATAATATCGCCGTGATGAAAAACGGCCGCATTCTCGCCATCGGCACCGACGCGAAGCTAACGGGCGAATGCGAGGAGTATCGCAGCCTAAAAGGGATTATGCAAAACAGCTAGAGCTTTAAAATTCTGCGCCTTTTGCGCCCCGGTTTTGCTCTATGAAATTTTAAAATTTTATCTTTGAAGCAAGCCGCATAAATTTATCCGCAAAGATTGAAATTTTACCTTGAAATTTAGCCGCGCGGATAGCCGCTTTGGCTGCAGGGCTTTTTAATAAAGCTCGTCTCTTTGGTGCGACGAGGCACGGCTGCCAGAGCTTTAACGTTTGGATTAAAATTTTATCTTAAAATTTCAGCGCTTCGTTACGAGCCGCCTCTAAATTTAAACGCTCGCGCCGTTTTAAAACCGCTGCGGTAAAATTTTATCGCACGCTGGGCTTTTCGGCGCTACCTGCACTTGATCTTAGGCATCTGCGGTAAAATTTTAGCTTTATTTTCCTTTATAAATTTTCGCATCTTTTTAAAATCTCTATCCGAATCGAAATTTTTCGCGTATTGCACAAGTACAAGTCCGCAGCTTTGCATATCTGCAACCATTAGATCGACTTCATATTTATTGAAATTAGGATCTCCGGGGGCGGGCGGATTGAGGAGTACTATTATAGCTTGCGTATGGTTGGTCTTTAAAATGCCGAAGGAGCGTCGATCCTCTTGTTTTTTTCCCGCATTGGCCTCTTCGATCGCTTGATATATCCCATACGCATACTCATCGATATTTTTTACGTCGTTGAAATATGATATAGATACGAGCTTACTCCAGCCAAATCCTTCCTCACCGTTTAAAAAATAATATGCCGCCGCAAGATTTTTATACTTTCTGGTAAAAGTTTCTCCATCTATCTTAATGCTATACGGTAACTCTATCGCGCTATATGCTTCCTTTACCTTGGGATCCTCCAATATATATACCTTGCCTCTAAACGCCGCGCATCCGCCAAATATCGCCGCCAGTAAAAATGCGGTTAAAATTTTTAATCTAATACCCGCTCCTTCAAAATTTTTTCAAATATTTTGCCATAAAAACCGAGCTTTAATCAATAAAAAGCTACAATAACGCCAAATTTAATTCCAAGGGAAAGTCATTGTTTGAATCCATGCGCGCGGCACGCTCGCTAAGCCCCCTATTTCTGGGGATTTTCTTTATGTTTATCGGCGACGCGCTAGTCATCGCAAGCGCGGGCATCATGCTAAAAGAATCCGGCCACAGCGAGCTTGAGATCGGAGCGATTTCGGCGTTTTTCTTTTTAGGAGCGATCTTTAGCGGCTTTTTTGTGCCTTCGATAATCGGCGCGCTCTCGTACGTGCGGGCATACGCAGTATTTACGGCGCTTTTCGGAATTGCTGCAATGCTGCACGATCTAGGCTCAAACCTCGTGTATTGGGCGATTTTGCGCTTTATTTTGGGCTTTTGCTACTACGCGCTTTTGATGATAATCGAAAGCTGGATCAACTCAAAGATCACAAACTCCATCCGCTCCCGCGTGCTCGCGATCTACGAAGCGGTTTTTTACGGCGCGTTTGCGATAGGAGTTATAATTTTGGCGCTAAATTTCGGAACGATGAAGGTCTTCGTGCTAAGCGCATTTTTCATCATCCTGGCGCTGCTGCCGGTAAATTTAATCCGCTTTAACCCTCCCAGAGTTCCCGCTCGCATGCGAGTTTCGATGCCGCAAATTTCGATCGTGCCGCCGCTTGCGTTTGCGACGGTGGTTTGCGCGGGCATTTTGATTAACGGCTTTTTTTCGATGGCGAGCGTTTTCGTGCTAAGCGCAGGGCTTGGAGTGAGCTCGGTGGGCGCATTTATGGGATCGGCGATGGCAGGAGGCTTCTTAGCGCAGCTCGTCTGTGGCACTATTTCAGATAAGTTTGGTCGCAAACGCGCCATAATGATAGTTTGCGTCGTGGGTCTTACTTCCTGCGCGGCGCTGTTTTTTGCTAAGAGCTTCATCCTAACGTGCGCACTTGCGCTGATGTTGGGATTTGGCGCTTTTCCTTTGTATTCGCTCGCCATCGCGCGCGCAAACGACTCCATCACCGGCGAAGGCGCATCTCGCGTGCAAATTTCGGCAGCGATGCTCTTTATCTATTCGAGCGCGTCTCTCTGCTCTCCTTTAATAATCGGCGCGATGATGAAATTTTTAGGTGCGAACGGCTTTATATGGGTGTTTTTCGCGGCGATGAGCTTTTTATTTATATTTGCTATCTTCCGCCCCGAGATCGCGCCGAAAAGATAGCTTTAAAATTTTAAATTTTTTCGTAGATCAAAAATTTATAATAAAACGCCGCGATTGCAAACATAAAGCCCATGCCGAAGGTGATTTGCGAAAGCGAAAATCCAAGCTCGAAAAAAAATCCGATCGCAGCCGACACGAGCGTCGCGACGATGAAATACGCCATGTCGTTGTAGGCGATAACGCGCCCGAAAAACTCCCTATCGACGTGACTTTGCAGCTGCGTAAAAGAATACGACCACACCGTCGTGATGAAAAATCCCGCCGCGATCATGCCCGCAAACGAAAGCCAGTAGTTAAACTCCAGTGCCGCCCACAGCGCGATGCCTGCAAACTGCCCCAGCAATAGCCAAAAAAACGTATGTTTATTCACGATCTTGCTTAGCCATATCTGTCCGAAAAACGCAGCCGCCGAGCGCGACATATTCATAAGCCCGATGACTAGCGAGGCGCTTAAAATTTCTTTATATTTATACTTCGCAAGAAGCGCGATGAGATTGTCGTAGGTAGTGACGGCGACGAAAGCGTGAAGGACGATGAGATGCACCACCAAAGGATGCGAGCGCAGATAAGAAAAGCCCTCCTTTAGCATCTTAAACACGGGCCCTGGCGCGTTTCTTGCGAGGTCTTTAAAATTTAGCCGCAGCAGGATGAAAAACGAAAAAACGTATAAGCAAAAATCCAAAATAAACGCCGCTCGCACGCCGAAATAGTGGATAAAAACGCCCGCGCTCGCCATGCCGAAAGTATATGTGATCGTCCAGATAATGCCCGTCATCTCGTTAGCAAGCTTGAGATAGGGGCGGCTTAGAAATTTCGGCAGCGTCGAGGATTCGGTCTGAAAAAACAGCGTGCCTGCGACGCTTCGCACGACCACGATCAAAAGTAGCAGCCACAGATAATCTAAACTATCTATAAAAATCAGCATGAAAATACTGATCATCTCGGTTATAAACATCGCCGTCATCAGGGGCTTTGGTTGAAATTTATCCACGATGATGCCGTTAATGGGCGCTAAAAAGACGTTCGGCACGAACGAAACGACGCCCGCCGCCGTGATCGCCCACACCGGCGCGCCAAGTTCAATCAGCAGCGTAGCGACCCCAACGACCGAAAACCACAAGCCGAACATGCATATAAAGCCCGCCGAAAAGAGCAGTCGGTAGTTGCGCGAATGTCGAAGCAGCACGATGTATCTGATCATAAAATTTTATCCCGTAAATTTAATATAAAAAATCTAGCGAAATTGTATCACGGCGCGCCTTAAAAGCCAAAATAAGCTAAAAATGCTATAATTGCGAAATTTTAATTCAGGAGTGAAAATGGAAGGGTTCGTAACTACGGTAATAGTATTTTGCGTCCTCATCGCGGCAATTCTAAAGATGGGGGTCAAGATCGTCTCACAATCGGAAATTCTGATCATCGAGCGGCTGGGCCGCTTTCACAAGGTGCTCGACGGCGGCTTTCACATCATCGTGCCGTTTTTTGACGCGGTGCGCGCGAAGATGAGCGTGCGCGAGCAGCTGGTGGATATCAGCAAGCAGCAAGTCATCACCAAAGATAACGTCAACATAAGCGTGGATGGTATCGTGTTTTTGAAGGTCATCGACGGCAAGATGGCGCTTTACAACGTCGAGGATTATCGCCGCGCGATTTCAAATTTAGCGATGACGACGCTACGTAGCGCGATCGGCGAGATGAGCCTAGACAGCACGCTTAGCTCGCGCGATCAGCTAAATTCCAAGCTACAAATCGCTCTGGGCGACGCCGCGGATAACTGGGGCGTAAAGATCATGCGCGTGGAGATTTCCGAAATTTCGGTACCGCACGGCATCGAAGAGGCGATGAATATGCAGATGAAAGCCGAGCGCGAAAAGCGCGCGATCGAGCTTAAAGCCGAGGCTGAAAAAGCAGCCCTCATCCGAAACGCCGAGGCGCTAAAGCAGGAGAAGGTGCTCGAGGCCGAGGCGATCGAGCGCATGGCGGATGCGAAAAAATACGAGCAGATCGCGCTCGCGCAAGGTCAAAAAGACGCGATGGATAGCATAAATTTAGCGATGAGCGCTTCTAGCTTTGCGGCGGAATACCTGCTCGCGCAGGGTCGCGTAAACGCTTTTAGCGAGCTGTCCAAAAACCCGAGCA
>NZ_CALIJF010000294.1 GCF_938018035.1 uncultured Campylobacter sp.
CAGCCCATGACGAGTCTAAATTTTTCACCAAAGCGATATCCATCGGCGTGGACGGCTATATTCTAAAGCCTTTTACGACAGAGGATCTACTAAGCGTGCTTGAAAAAATCACGCAAAGTATCGAAACGAAACCGGGAAAGTTTATTTATCTAAGCGGCGATTTCGTGTGGGATAAGCAGAGCTCGAGCTTATCCAAAGCGGGCGAAATTATCAAACTAACCAAAAACGAAACCTCTTTGTTACAGCTGCTTTTAAGTTCCAGCGGGCGGATCGCAAGCGGCCTTGAGATAGAAAACGAGCTGTTCGAGGATTGCGACGAGTATGACGACAAACGGGTAAGAAATATCATATCCAGATTTCACCGAAAAATAGGCTACAAGCTGATAGAAAATATCTACTCGCAAGGATACAGAATAAAATGGCGATAGTAGACATCAAGAAAAATCATCAGAGATTTGAGACGATATTTTCAAATTCCGGCGTCGGCATCTTCATCGTGGATAAGAAAAGAAATATTATGGAGTGCAACGAGACATTTTGTAAAATTTTCGGCTACGAATACGACGAGATCATCGGTAAATCCGCGCAAACCATACATCTAAGCGAGGAAAAATACCTGCATTTCGCAGATATCGCCTTTAATAAAGTAAGGAAAAACGAGGCCTTGCAGCTAAACTACGAGCTAAGGCACAAAAACGGCAAAGGGCTGTGGATTAGAATTTCGGGCGACTCCATATCGGGAAACGACGAGGTGCTTTGGATAGTGGTGGATATCACCAAAAGGGTGATGGCGGAGAAGAAATTAAAACAAAGCAGGCTAAAGGTCAAGCGGCTAAATTTAACGCTCAACCACGAGATCGAGGAGCAGCTAAAGCTCATAAGGCGCCAAGACGAGCAGCTGCAGTATCAATCAAGGCTCGCTCAGATGGGCGAAATTTTAAATATGATAGCGCATCAATGGAGGCAACCGCTGTCCGCTATCTCGGCTACGGCTTCCTATCTAAGCACTAGCTGCTTGATGGCTGATAAATTTGACAGAACGGCTCTTTTGGAGGAGTTAGGCAAGATCGAGCAGTATTCCAAGCACCTATCCGAAACGATCGATGAATTTAGAAATTTCTTTAAGCCCGCTAAGATCAAGGAAGTTACGAGCCTGGAGGAGCTTTGCAATATGGCGATAAATATCGCAAAAGCGATACTGCAAAACCAAAAGATTAAAATTTACGCGAAATACGGCTGCAACCAGACTTTGCTCACATATAAAAACGAGGTTTCGCAGGTTATTTTAAGCATCATAAAAAATGCGCAGGACGCATTTTTAGAAAGAAATATCGACGATGGGGTTATCGAAATTTCAACCTACATCGAAAAGTCCTATCTTTGCTTAAGCGTAAAAGACAATGCAGGCGGCATCAAAAAGGAGATCGCGGATAAAATTTTCGATCTGTATTTTTCTACCAAAGCCAGCAAAAACGGCACCGGCATCGGGCTATATATGTCAAAGATCATCATCGAAGATCACTGTAAGGGCTCGCTCGTCGTCGAAAGCCTAAAAGGCGGTTCAAATTTCATAATCAAGCTTCCAAAATGAAGCTTTTCTGAGACAATTTAAAATTTAATCCAAATTTACGCTACAAATGGGCTGCACTCTTTTTATATAATTAACAAAGATTAAATTTTATGTAAGGAGGAAGCGATGAGCGAACCTGAAGAGAAAATTTATCTGGAGGAGCGGAAGCTTGTTAGAAGGTATTCTCCGCTCACATCGGTGCTTGTAAACACTCTGTTTTTGTTTGTAGTGTTTTACGCATCGTGGTGGATCTTTCAAGATCCTAGGGGACTGATGAGGATGTATACCCCTTACGTGGGATATATGTGGTGCAGATGGCTACTCGTGGTCATCATCTGGATCGCGTATATTTTTAATTTTTGGCCATTCAAAAGAGAGTGGCTCTATACGGCGGGGCCTGCGAAAAAGGGCATTATCTTTACGGTGATGGTGTTTTTTACCTTCTTCGTATTCTTAAAGATATTCTTCGAATTTATTTTAGGCGAGCTTGCCATATCGTATTTTAGTCCGCGAAGGCTTGCAGAGCTTGGCATAACCGATTTTTACGCGCTTGAGTACTCGGCACAGGCTATTTTGATGTTTGCCGCTATCGCGTCGTGGCTCAGCCCCTCTTGGGTAGTGGCTGCGGATAATTCGCCGTGGCAGAAGCTAAAGCAGCCCGTTAAAGGCTTTACCGTTTTTATCTGGACCTTTTTGCTAAGTATGATCGTGTATTTCGTATTTTTCCACTCGCAAATGGGAATTTTATTCGATCCGTGGCAAAAATACACATCCATTACTCCGCCTTGGTGGCATAATTTCGCCGATACCGTGCACGGAAATTTCAATATCGCATGGATTATGTGCTGTACCGTTATGGTCTGGGTGTATGAGACCATCTGGGAGAGGTATCCTTTTAGCCTTATTAAGACGAACTGGCTTAGAAGGGTGGCGTCGTTTTTCGGCATTATAGCGATGGCGTTTTGCTTTTCGTTCTTCTTTTACTATCTACAAGAGCTCATCTGGGGCGTGCATATTAGAGGCGACAGGAGGCTCTTTGCGCCCGATTGGCGATGGCTGCACGTAGGCGAGATAGCTATATTTTGGCTCGTGCCGGTGCTATTTATTAAATTTTACTGCAACAATGCGGTCAATAAATTTTCAAAGCCCGTCAATATCCTTCTTAGAACGATCATAAGCATGGTAGCAGCTATCGTCCTATACTACGTCTATTATCAGGTCTCGCACTTTTTGCTAGGCACCCAAAAAGGCTTTTCGCACCCGCAACAATTCCCTATGATTCCGATGATCTGGTTTATCAATGTAATGCTGATAAATTACTGGTTTATGGACGGCTGGCCGGGCTGGAAGCTTGCAGGCAAGAAAGAGGAAGCAGAGGAAGCAGGCGAGGAAGATGATTTTGGAAATAAAAATTCCATTAAAGGCTTGGTGGTAGGCTTTATCATAGGCGTGATCATCTATCTCGCCGTAGTTTATCTAGCGCCTGCCGTGGGCAATATGCTTACAATTTTTAAATAAAGGATCTGAGATGAATGAAGCTAGAAGAGATTTTATAAAAGGCGGCGCGGCGGGCATAGGACTCGGCGCGCTCGCATCGATGGGGGTATTTTCATACTCTCCTGCGAGGGAATTTTTTCTTCCGGATGAAGTGCGAAAGATGACCGATTTTGGCGCGATTAAAAGCGTTGAAGTTACCAATATCTCCGAAACGAGCTGGTTTGACAACTCGATGCTGATGGGAGATATTAAAGGCGCAGGCGGACTGCTAGTCAACCAATATCTATTTAACTGGCCGCCGTTCGGTAACGGCAAAGGGCTTGCTAAAGGTAGCTACGAAGAGGGAATTTCACAAATCAAGCATCTTCTACCCGATAAAATAGATGAGGCTTGGGAGGTAACCAAAAAGCTCTCCGTAAATCCCGATAACGCCGGCGGCTACTCCGCTTTGATAGAGATAGAGCGCCTAAACGGCGAAAAGAAAAAATATCTGCTTGATTGCGGCTGGTCATATAAGTGGATGCACGAGTGCTTTAAGCGGGAGGGGATCGATAAGATGCTGCAAAACGGCGAGATCGACACTCTCATAATGTCGCACGAGCACTACGATCACTTTTGGGCGTTGCCCGTCGTTTTAAAGTATAAGCCCGACATCAGAATCATAATCCACGAAGGCTTTTACCCGGAGGGTAGACAATATATCAAAGATTCAGGCCATAAAGGCGAGCTTGTAGTGTTTAAAAAGGGCAGAAATGAGATCGAGCCTGGAATGTGCACGTTTTGCTACGACTGCCCTATCATTACGAGGGTTTTTGGCGAGCAGTCGATCTTCGTAAACGTCAAAGACAAAGGCCTAGTGAGTATCACGGGATGTTGTCATCAGGGTATTATTACATTCTCTGATTCCGCATACAAAGAGCTAAAATACGACAATGATCAGCTCTATGGTCTTTACGGCGGACTTCATATCTCGCCGTTTGACGACTGGGATCCAAAATACGACGATCTGGTTATCGGACTGAAAAGATGGAACTACCAAGTCATGGCGTGCAACCACTGCACGGGACTGTTGACCGTGCAAAAATTCGTCCGCGAGGGCTATCCGATCGTAAAAGGCACGGCTAGATTTAGAACCAAAACGTCCGATTATCTAGGCAATGGCGACAAGGTTAAATTTGGATAGAAGCATGGAATTTCAAGATATTTTCCCTTTGAAATTTAAATACTCGTTTGAGGATTACAGGTCGCTTATGAGATGCGTATTGATGAAATCTCTTTACGATAGCGACATAAAATCCTCAAGCAGGTATCAGGGGATGTATAAGGGGAACTATTTTAATGAATGCTGGAGCATAAAATTTGGCTTTTACGGCGGAATTTACGGCATCGTTTTGCGGGAGGTGGAAGAGGGCGCGGGCGTATTTGAGCTTTATTATTTCCCCTCCGCAAACGACGAGTTGCTCGGTAGTGTCTCGCTTTTTGAAGCCGTTTTGGCCGGAGAGCCGGATTTTTTAACAAAAGTGCGAAATTTCTCCGCGCACGAGGAGCTTTTAAATAATTTCTGCGTCGCTACGATCTATTTAAAGCCGCAAGAGCGGGGCTTGGCGCTATCTTTTAAAACGAAGCTCAGAGATAGGTCGTACGCAAAGGACGGTGTGCGCGTAGAGGGTAAGCAGATCATAGCAAAAGAGGGGCTCGATAAAAATTTCCCCTGCTTTAGGGTATCGCTTGCGTTTATGAACTTTTTACATATCGCGCTTTGTAAAATTTACGAGCCGCGCTACGAGAGCTTTGAAATTTACAAAAAAGCGGCGCACGCCGTTATCTACGACAAAGACCGCAACCTCAAAAGCAAAGCAGATCCGCTCTGCGGCGAAATTTTTGTAAATTTAATCTACGGCAAGGATGCGGACGACGCGTGCTTTAAATTTAACGATAAATCCTTTAAAAAGCTGCCAGGCTCGGCGCCTTTGTCTAAATTTTTGCTGCGCTTAGCCAAGGAGGATAAAAAGCAAATTTTTATGCAAGGCGGCGAGCGGCCGAATTTCTTTATTATCACCGGCTATCTGGGCTCTGGCAAGACGAAATTTATCCAAAATTTCATCGAGCACGAAACGGCGCAAAATAGATTTACCGGCATCATCCAAAACGAGATCGGCAAGATCGGTCTCGACGGCGCGCTGCTAGACGCCAAATACGCGCTCGTAGAGATCGACGAGGGGTGCGTTTGCTGCTCTATGGCAGGGCAGATCAAGCTTGCGATTTCGCAGCTCAAGCCCAAAAAGCCCGACAGCATCGTGCTTGAAACCACCGGCGTCGCCAATCCTTTCAATATCTTAAGCGAGCTAAACGAGATAAAAGACGCGGTCAATCTATGCGCCATCGTCACAGTCGTCGATGGGGCGAATTTTTTAAAAGAGCGGGGCAGATCAAAAATAATGCTCGAGCAGATCAAGGCTGCCGACGTCATAGTGCTCAATAAAATCGATCTGATCTCGAGCGAGCGGCAGGAGCGGATACGACAAATTTTAATCCAAAACAACCGCTGCGCCGAGATATTCGAGACGGTTGGCGCCGAGCTAAATCCAAACTACCTGCTCTACCGCCAGAGCGACACCTCCTATATGGCGTCCGTCCTGCTTGAGGGCAAAATGCATGCTACGCACGAAGACGAAGGGATAGTCTCGTTTAAAAAGGACCTTCCTGAGGGCATCGATAGGCAAAATTTCATCAAATTTATGAGCGATATACCGGAAAATTTTTACCGCATCAAAGGGCTTGCTAGCTTCGAAGATGATGAGGCTCAATACGTCGTGCAGTTCGTAAACGGCAAATTTGAGATAACGCCTTTTAGCGACCGCAAACGCTGCGATAATTTTTTGGTCTTCATCGGACGAGAGATAGATGAAAGCGCTTTAGTTTTGGATAAATTTATAAATAATTAATCAAAAATAGACAAGTAAACGCCTTTTAGGGTTTTGATCAAAACTATTGCATAAGCAGCCGACAATTCAAAACAAGAGCAAAATAAGCTGTGACTTTGGATTTATTATTCCCTACAGATTTGTTAAGATCTTTTTTATAATATCCATAAATATAGTATATTTATCCTTTTTCATATCATTTTTGGAAATATTATTTATGAGCCTATTTTTAAATTCTTTAATTTTGTTTTTATCCTTTATAATTTTATTTATATTGGCCATACAAGCTTTACTATTATCATACTCTTTTATATCAAATTTTTCACTTTCTAAATTATTTAATACATATTTATCACTATAAAAATCTTCAATAGTTTTAAATTCTGTACCCGCAATATCATATTCAATCCAATTAGTTTTAAATTCCGGAAATCTTTCCTCAAAGTCTTTTTTCTTATTTTTTGAAGTTTCATCACTATCGGATATTATAAGAAATTTCTTACCAGTTAGCATCATCATCGTAGTTATCATATCAACGTCTTTTATGCCGCCCATATACACTATCCCGCAATTTTTAAAATCATTTGTATTACAAAACATTTTAAAAATTTTATAATCCATATAGCCTTCAAAAATAATATTTTTCGATTGTATGCTTTCAAATATATGACTTCCAATTGCTCTTTTTAAAAGCTCATCTTCTTGAAATGGCGATTTGCCTTGAAGAACTATTTCTGAAATATCATCCTTTCTTTCTATAACCAGGTGTCTTTCTATGCACTCGTTGTCTATCATAAAAGGGGAATGCGTAGAATATATTACAATAGAATTCTCTGAAATTTTTAGCAACTCTTCTTTTAAAAATCTAGCACTGGTTGGATATAAACAAGCATCTGGTTCATCAAATAAAATTAATCTGTTATCGGCTTCTTGTGTTCTAGATTCAATCGATAACATAAGCAATATTGCTATAAACCTTTTAAAGCCATCACTTCTATCCTCAT
>NZ_CALIJF010000295.1 GCF_938018035.1 uncultured Campylobacter sp.
CTATTTCCCGGCGTCCCATTGTTTTTTTTGGTTTCAGGATTTTTAATTACAGATAGTTATTTAAATAGCGGAAATTTAAAAGAGTATTTTATAAAAAGAGCACTTAGAATATATCCGGCTCTATCTGTAAATATTTTAGTACTTGAGCTAGCTATGTATGTGGGCAAAAATTTTAATGATATCTCGGTATTAAAATACATAGAATACTTCGTGCTCTATGTAATTACCGCCGCTTCAGGTATAGCGGGCTTTATAATCGGTATAAAAAATGACGCTTTATATAATTACGATGGCTTTTTTAGCTCATATCCGAGCGGCGTTTTATGGACGCTTAGCGTCGAGCTGTCATTTTATATCCTCCTTCCGTTTATTTTGTGTATTAGAAAAGCAATTATAAGAAATTTATTGTTAGTTTTTCTATTTTTTGCATCAATGATAATTCCCGCAATCGCCGATGAAAATTTTTACTCTGCTTCAAATTTAAATAAGCTTCTCGAGCTTATATGCTTGCCGTTTTTGTGGATATTTATCATCGGGATGGTTATGAGACTTTATTGGTTGGATATAAAAAAATATCTCGTAGGTTACGGCTTATTTTATATTGCGTTCTATTTAATATTTTGTTTTGTGGCTATAGAGTTTGGAAGCGGGCTTGGAGATTATAAGAGAGGCTTGGAAATTTCTACCGTATTTCAAATTTTCCTTTTAGCGCTAGCTATGTTTAGTATGGCTTTTTCCTACACAAATTTAAAGATGGCCAGAAGCACCGATCTCTCTTATAGTACATATCTTTATCATATGCTGATAGTTCAAATTTTAATTAGTCTGGGCTTTGGCAGCTCTTTATGGCTATATTTCATAGTGGTAGCCGCGACGCTCGCGGTAGCTTACGTTTCTTGGAATTTTATAGAAAAGCCAGCACTAACATTAAAGCAAATAAAGGTTGCAAAATGATACAAGCAATAGTTAAAAAAGGTAAGGTTTTAGCAGAACAAATCCCCGCTCCGAGCGTTTCAAAGGGATGCGTTCTTATAAAAGTAGTAAATAGCTGCATATCTGCGGGCACCGAGATAAGCGGCGTATCAAATAGCGGCAAAAGCCTGATCAGAAGGGCTTTGGAGCAGCCTGAGAACGTAAAAAAAGTCATCAATATGGTGAAATCCGACGGCATAGCCAGCGTCTATGCGAAGGTAAAGGGCAAGCTTGATAGCGGAAATCCGACCGGCTATTCGCTTAGCGGCGTCGTCATAGCGGTCGGAGAGGGCGTTTCAAATTTTGAAATCGGTGAACGCGTCGCCGCAGCCGGTGCAGGGCTTGCGAATCACGCAGAGTATGTAGACGTGCCTAAAAATTTAGTTATGAAAATGCCACAGGATATGGACTTTGAGCGGGCTTGCACCGTGACGCTCGGCGGCATAGCGATGCAGGGCGTTAGGCGGATCGATCTAAGGCTGGGCGAGACCTGCGTAGTCGTGGGAGCTGGGATATTGGGGCTTCTTGCGGTGCAGATGCTTAAAATTTCAGGCGTGAGGGTTGCTGTCAGCGATTTTGACGATAGGCGCTTGCAGATAGCAAAGGAATATGGCGCCGAGCTCGTCATAAACCCGTCAAGAGAGGATTTGCTAGACATCGTTACGTCTTGGAGCGGCGGATACGGCGCTGATGGAGTGCTATTTACCGCTGCTACGAGCAGCAGCGAGCCGCTATCGCAAAGTTTTCAGATGTGCAAGAAAAAGGGCAGAGTGGTGCTAGTGGGCGTTGCCGGCATGCAGATAAATAGAGAGGATATGTATAAAAAGGAGCTTGATTTTCTCATCTCCACCTCTTATGGGCCAGGTCGCTACGACAAGAGCTACGAAGAGCAGGGGCTTGATTATCCGTTTAGCTACGTCAGATGGACCGAAAATCGAAATATGAGCGAGTATCTAAGGCTAGTAAATGAAAATTTGATAAAGCTGGATAAGCTCATAGACGCAAAATATCCTATCGAGCAGGTAACGGAGGCGTTTGAGTCGCTACAGACTTCGCAGAATAAGCCGCTTATGGTTTTGCTCGACTACGGCGAGGCAAATTTAGCCGAGCTTGATAGCTATCTAAATCACGATAAAAAAATCATCATAAGCTCCGCGCCAGTAAACAGGGATGTGATAAACGTCGCATTCGTCGGAGTCGGCGGATTTGCCACAGGAATGCACCTGCCTAATATCTCAAAGCTTACGGACAAGTATAAAATTTACGCGATAATGAACCGAAGCGGGCATAAGGCAAAGACGGTGGCGCAGCAATACGGAGCGAACTATGCTACTTCAAATTTAGACGATATTTTAAATGACAAAAACGTTGATCTGGTGATCATCTCCACAAGGCACGATAGCCATGCGGAGCTTACTTTAAAGGCGCTTGAAGCGGGCAAAAACGTATTTGTAGAAAAGCCGCTTGCGACAAACAAAGAGGAGCTTGAAAAGATAAAGAAATTTTACGAAGGAGATGGCGACAAGCCCGTTTTATTCGTGGGATTTAACAGGCGATTTAGCGCTTACGCGCAGGAGATAAAAAAGCACACGAGCGCTAGAATAAATCCGATGATAATCAGATATAGGATGAACGCGGGTTACATACCGATGGATCACTGGGTGCACGAAAACGGCGGCAGGATGGTGGGCGAAGCGTGCCATATAATAGATCTGATGACGGCGCTAACGGGCAGCGAGATACAGAGCGTATTTTCGCAGGCTATCACGCCGAGCAATGAAAAATATAGCGCCGAGGATAATAAATCCATCGTTTTAAAATACAAAGACGGCTCGGTGGCAAATATCGAATATTTTGCAAACGGCAGCAAGGAGCTAAGTAAGGAATTTATGGAGATCCACTTTGACGGCAAGAGCATCGTTTTAGACGATTATAAAAGCCTAAAAGGATATGGAGTGGGGCTGAAAGAAATTTCAACAAATGTAAGCCAAAAAGGGCAGCTCGAAGAGCTCGAGGTGCTATTTGGGACTCTAAAAGGAAGCAAAAAAGGCTGGCCGATAGAGCTTTGGGATATGGTGCAGACGACGGAGATTTCATTTTTGATATGATTGACAGTATAAAAAAAATTATTAAATCAAACTATATTTTAGAGGCATTTGCAAGAAGGCTTTATGCCATTATACCATATAGGATTAGAAAGTTAAATAGAGAATTTTACGACTTCTACAACCTGCTCTTGAATAATGAAACAGAAAATATCAAATATATCGAAAAATATCAGTTTGAATCATTAAAGCATATTGTTGGTATCGCATACTATAAAACAACATTCTATAAACAAAAATATGATTCTGCTGGCTTTCATCCTTCCATGTTAAATGAAATCTCTGAT
>NZ_CALIJF010000296.1 GCF_938018035.1 uncultured Campylobacter sp.
TTAAATTTATGAAAACTTCTATAAAGCATCTCTAAAATTTTACTTTCCATAAAAATTTCGCGTATTTTGCCGTCGTATATCGCGGCATTTTCGAGCTCTTTGAGAATAATATTTTGCACGGCGCTTGTTTTAAATTTCTTCATGCAAACAGCTTGATCTAAATTCAAATTTTTTAAAATTCCCAGCTCATTTGCAAAAGCGGTGCTAAGCGCTATGCAGGAGCTTTTATAGTGTTTATTTTCAAGCTCGTGAACGCCACGCAATTTGCTTTGCATAGTTCCGAGCCAAAACTCACCTTTATTCAAAACGAATTGATCTTTATCCGATCTGAAGCAGATAGGATTTTCGCCCGTATTGAAAAATAAAAATGAATAGCGGCTACCTCGCTCGTGGCGATGCAAAAGAAAATCTCTGCAAATTATATCGCTGCTATAATATCCTATCTCTCCGCCCGTATAAAAAGAGCTAAAGCCAAATTTTATACTTTCGCTTTCAAGCTCGGTTTTGCTATACCTGCATTGCTTGGACGGCTCAATGTCGTTAGATATTTTTTGTAAAAAATCATCTAAACTTATCTCTTTACTCATCTTATCCCTTTAGCGTTTAAAATAATCCCTCTGCCGTTTAGCATTTCTTGATAATGCATATCTTATTATAGTAAAATGAGTTTAAATTTTAATAAGAAAAGGGGCGTTTGTGCGCGTAATATATAAATTATCGCTGATCGCTGCTATAGCGACAGCCGGGATATCGAGTGAGATAGAAAAACAAGGCAAAAGCGTAAATTTGGGTGAAATTACCGTAGTTAGTGCTACGGGCTATCGGCAAAATATTCAAGACGCACCCGCTTCTATCTCCGTTCTTACGCAAAAAGAGATACAAAAGCGCAACTACCAAGATATCTCTGCAATGGTAGAGGATTTGCCGAGTGCCTTTACCGCAACGCTAGGTGCTGCATCTAGAAAAGGCATAAGCCTAAGAGGTCTGTCTCAAAAGTATACAAAAATTTTAATCGACGGCAAGCCTGCAACCAGCGATAGTGCTTATAAAGGATTAAGGAGTATCGGCAGCAGCCAGAATTTCTTGCCTCCCGCAAATGCGATAGAGCGCATAGAGGTCATCCGCGGGCCTATGAGCTCGCTTTACGGCAGCGACGCTATGGGCGGAGTAATAAATATCATCACCAAGGGCTTTTCAAATGAGCTTAGCGGCAATGTAAACGGATACTATACTTTCGCTAAAAAATCGCAAATAAAAGGTGATTATCAAACGGGTTTTTATCTAAACGGAGCTATCGTCCCGGACGTACTAGGTATCGCACTTTACGGCAGATTTTTTGAAAAGATAGAGGACAAAGAGCCTTATGCGAATAGAAATAATGAAGAGACGAATATGGGCGCAAAACTGATGTATAACGTAACGCAAAACGATGAGGTAGCGCTTGATTATCGTAAAGTAAATAATAAATTTAGGCGTACATACGGGCGTACGCGAACAACCTCTGGAGGCAATAACGATATTGCGAAAGAGGATATGAAAGGCTACACCGCAAGCCTGTCTCATCAGGGAAAATACGATAAGTTTATGATAGATAGCTATGCAAATTACGATAGCATGAAAGAAAGCGGCGCCCAGGATCTGCATCTTAGAACGACTACGCTAAATTCTAAAGGCTCATATTTTTTCGATTCAAATGCTTTGAGTTTGGGCGTGCAATACCGAAGCGAGAGATTAAACGAAGCCGCTACTACCGCAGATGAGGCAAATGTCAAAAGATGGGATTATTCGATCTACGGCGAGGATGATTTTTATCTAACTGACGATTTAACGCTAACCGGCGGAATCAGATATAACCGCGATAAAGACTACGGCGGCCATATATCTCCGCGCGCTTATGCCGTTTATCGTTTAAACGAAAGCTTTTCTATTAAAGGCGGCGTTTCGACGGGATATTCAACTCCGGATATTAAGCAGCGTAGCGAGGGCCTTGCCCTGCCATTTGCAGGAGGCCAGGGAGCGCAGATAGGCAGAAGCTCTCTAAAGCCTGAAAGTAGCATAAGTTACGAAGGCGGATTTTCTTACGACGATAACGATAAATTTAACTTTAGCGCTACCGCGTTTTATACCAAAATCAAAGATGGAATTTCTACCAAATTGATTTGCCGTCCAAGACCGGGAAATCCTTGCGTGCATAACGGCAAAACTTACAGGCGCGGTATTTGGGACACTATAAATGTCGGAGAAGCCGAGGTTAGGGGTCTAGAGCTAAGTAGCGATTATCAAATTTTAGATAATTTGAAGCTGCATGCAAACTACGCCTATACGAAATCCGAGCAAAAAACGGGTAGCGAGAAGGGCAAAACCTTAAATAATTTTCCAATCCATTCGGTAAAGCTAGGATTTGATTACGACGTAAGCTCCAAGCTAAACTTATGGTCGCAAATAAATTATTATAGTAGGACGCGCGATAGCCTAAGCTACGATGAGGATATCCGCTCATACACGCTTTTTGATCTGGGCGCGAGCTATAAAGTCACAAAAGACGCAAGTTTAAATTTTACGCTTTATAACATATTCAACGAATTCGTACTAACGCGCTCGGGAAATTATCAAATGATGGTCGTAGACGGGATGAAGGCGCAGGTTGGATTTAACGTGAACTTTTAAATTCGCGGCGCATAAAATTTCGTCTGCGGATTTAAAATTTAAGGAAATTAATGGCGATTCTAAAATGGAAAAAATTTTGGTTCAACGTCCATCTTGTTTTGACGCTTATATGCTGCGTGCCGATCTTAATCGTAGCCCTTAGCGGCGCTATTATCTCGTATCA
>NZ_CALIJF010000297.1 GCF_938018035.1 uncultured Campylobacter sp.
GCTAAATTTTTATAAATTTCCTCGTAATTATACCTTGAAATTTAAGAGCGCGAGCTTGATTTTTAACGAATATATTTTTGCGGAATTTTAATTTTTGCAGCGGTTCTATTTTCTTTTGATTCGGCTTCAACGCGACGCTTTACGCGGCTAAATTTAATGCCGCTAATCATAAAATTTAGCTCATAATTTAGATCGTCTAGCTAAATTTCTCCGTTCCCGCTTAATCCGAAAACGTATTTAGTCTTTATGTTTAAATTTCATCGCCGAAAAAGTCGCCGTCGATGTCGCAAATTTCGATGTTTTGCCGCACTTGCACGCCGAGTTTGTATTTTATCATCAGCTCCGCCAGCCGCTCACCGTCGATCAAAACTACCGTGTGGCTTTGCACGTTTGCCGCGTATCTTTCGGCATCCTTGCTAAATTTTGACGTCGTGATGAATACGCCCTTTTTGGTCTGCTTATCCGAGATCGCGCCGACGAATTTTTGAATTTCGGGGCGAGAGACTGCGCCTTGCCAGCTTTTGGCTTGCACATAAATTTGCGAAAGCCCAAGCTCGTCCTCGTCTATAATGCCGTCTATACCGCCGTCCGCGCCGCTTTTGGTTAGCCTGCCTACTCCGTAGCCCATTTTTTCGAGCAAGCGCGCCACCAAATATTCAAAAAAGCTCGGCTTTTTCTGCGAAATTTCGTCTAAAATTTGAGATTTTAGATTTTGCGCGAGCTCGCTTGCCGTCTCGGCGATGATGTCGCTTGGCGTCTTTTCTTGCGTGGCTGTTTGCGAGATTTCGGCGCCGGACGCGCTTTTGTTTTTATAAATTTCATCATACCAAGCTTCAAATTTCGCCTGCGCGTCTTTGTTTTTTAACATTTGCTTGCCAAAATCCGTTATTTCGTACACACCTCTACCTGATTTTTTGACGGGCTTTTTAGTGCCCGGTAAATTTACGACTTCTTTATTGCCTGTGAAATACGATAACGCCCAGTCCGCGCGGTTAGCGTATACAAGCATGCCGCTAGGTATTCTTTGCGATAGCTCGTCGTCGTTAAATCTATAGTGCTTTGTGATGAATTTGAAAATTTCTTTTCTATCCGCCTTAATGCGCTCGCCGATAAATCTTAAAATCGGAAACATCATCTCTTTGTAGCTTGGTATCAT
>NZ_CALIJF010000298.1 GCF_938018035.1 uncultured Campylobacter sp.
AGAAAAAATCGCGCCGCGTGCCGTCCGCTCAAGCTCGCTAGGGCGGCTGTTTGACGCATTTGCGGCGATTATTTGCGATCTACGAGCCGTCAGCTTTGACGGCGAGGCGGGCATGCGGCTAGAAAACCTATACATCCAGGGCTGCGAGCAGAGCTATAAATTTAGACTGAAAAAAGTGGGCGAAAATTTTACCCAAAACGCGCCGTATTGCGCTTCACAGCAGCCGAGCGCCAATGATTTACGGCACGAAACACAGCGCAAAGCGGGGCAGGGCGGTTTGAATGTGCAAAATCGTAGCGGCGCCAAAAACAGCTGCGCGCTGCGAGGCGATTTTAAAAAGCTTGAGGGCGATGCGGCGAGCAAAAATGAGCTTAGACTAGCGGCCCAAAACATCGCCGAAAGTAGCGATAAAAAGAATGAAAGTTCCGCCGCAAATTCTATAAACCAAGCATTCGCCCTGAATTTAATAAATCTTGAAAGCAAAAACGCTTCTAACGCCGATCAAGCCCCGCAAAACAGAGCTTACGCGCCGAGCTTTGAGGACGAATGCTACGTGATCGATTACGAAGAGGCATTTTTGCAGGCTTTGCGCGATGAGCCGCGCTTGGCCGCGACGAAATTTATAAACGCCATCGCAAATTTCATCACCGATTTCGCCGAGGGCGCGGGGCTCGAGGTCGCGCTAAGCGGCGGGGTCTTTCAAAACGCGACGCTTCTAAATCTTACGTGCGCAAAGCTATGCGCGCGGGGCATCAAATTTCATCTAAACCGCGCCGTTCCTTGCAACGACAGCGGCATCGCATACGGGCAGCTCGCGGCGTATCTAAGCGAAATTTCGCGCTAAGCTCGTCCACAAAAAACGCAATTATAGCCGTTAAGCTCGCTCTTTGTAAAATTTACTAGTTTCATCTCGCCGCTAAATTTAATGAACTCTGCGCCCTGCCTGCGCTTTACGTAAATTCTAACGCTACGGCGATAAAATCCACCGCGGCTAGCTTTCTACAATCGCAAAATCAGCGAATAAATTTACGCCTTGCTGTCTTTATATGTCGCAGCCGAAACGTTAAATTTTAAAATTTAACGGCGCGCCGTTGCCTGCCATAGCGTCACGGCGCACTATTATGGCAATCGATGCAAAATTCTACTGCGGCGCACGGCTAGATACTGCGCAAATCCTAAGCTAAGACGCTATTTAGCGCCTGACTCTTAAAATTTGGACGCAAGCTCGCGGTAGAATTAAAAATAACGTAGCACCGGTAAATTTCATCGCGCTAGCACTAAAATACAACGCGAAATCGCGAGCAAAATTTCAAAATAAGCGGGTGCCTTGGAGCTTTAAATTTTAAAGAATAAGCCGAATTAGCGCGAAATTCTTACTATTTGAGCGGAATTTCGGTAAAATTACGTTCAAAATACGCGAAATAAGGGGAGCTATGAAAAAAGAGGAAAAAGAGAGCGCCGTAAGATTTAGCATTTCGCTGCCGACGAAGCTTTTTGAGGATCTCGATGAGATGGTGCGCGCCAAGCAATACCTAAGCCGCAGCGAGTTTATCCGCGATCTCATACGCGAAAAGATGGTCGAGGGCGTACTTCACGGAGATGGCGAGGATGACTGCGTGGGCGTGCTTTGCATCGCTTACGATCATCACCAAAGCGATCTGATCGAGCAGCTCGTAGAGATCGAGCACCACGCAAACGTCACCATCATCAGTACCAGCCACTTTCACATCGACGAGCGCCACTGCTTCGAGGAGATCACGATGCGGGATAAAATTTCAAAGATTGAGCGGCTCAGCGCCAAAATCGGCGCGCTAAAAGGGGTGAAATTTTCCAAGCTCGTAAAGGCGGTTATCACCGAAGCGTAGGGCTTTTGCATGTTTTTGAAAACAGCGCGTCGCGCTAAATTTATGCGCCTTTAAATTTAAACGCAGCTGCGGCGCGACTTTTTGCAGGTTACGAAGCGCGATTCTCGATCGAGTGGAGAATTCGGGCGGCGCGGCTGCGCAAGGCGTGCAAATAAAATTTGTTTAAATTTACGCGGCAAACGAAAGCGCGAAATTTTATAAATTTTAATCAAAAGCGCTCTTGTCGCGGGTTGAAATTTACGCACTGGCGCGAGATCGGTACAGCTAGCGACTAAATTTTATAAGGAGCCGCATTTTCATGCCGTATTTGTAAAGCCCGAGTTAGCTTAAAATCGATATGAAAACGGCTGCCGCGACGATGTTCGGCACGCCGGAGAGAGCACGCGCGAGATTGTAGAACACCGGGATAAAATCCGCTCGCAAGCCCTGAATTTCGCGCCCCTATCTGCGGCGATCTTTAGTTTATTTTGAGCCGTTGTGAGCTACGATATCTAAATTTACGGCGTACGGCTCTGCAATCTGCGAGCAGGCGATTAAATTTAAAGCAGCGCTTTGCTCGCGAGCTTTAAAATTTTGCGTCGAGCCTTCGCAAACAACGTATGAAATTTAGATAAAACCGAAGCGCGTAAATTTCAAGCGCTGTTAAATTTCATAAAATTCCGCACTTCGATATAAAATTTATCAAATTTACGCCGTTTAAAGCAAAAACGTGGTATTTTACGCGCAAAATTTATTATCCAAGGAGAAAAAATGTGTAAAGATTGCGGCTGTTCCATCGGCCACACTCACGAAGCGGGCACCCATTCGCACGCAGATATGACACACGAGCATGTCCATACCCACGCGGACGGCACCGTCCACTCCCACGCTCATATGCACGAGGCGGGGATCGATCATGAGCACGACGCGCACGATCACATCCACGCAAATGACGCCAAGACGATCGAGGTGATGAGTAAAATTTTAAGCGCCAACGACGAGGAGGCCGCTCACAACAGAGCTCATTTTGACGAGGATAAAATTTTATGCTTAAATTTGATGAGCAGCCCCGGTAGCGGCAAGACGACGCTACTTGAGGCCACTATCAAAAGCGGCAAATTTAAAATCGGCGTCATCGAGGGCGATCTAGAGACCAACCGCGACGCCGATCGCATCATAAAAGCGGGCGCGCAGGCGCATCAGATCAGCACCGGCGAAACCTGCCATCTGGATGCCTTTATGGTTCACGAGGGGCTTCATCATATCGATACGAAAGGTTTGGATCTGGTTTTCATAGAAAACGTCGGAAACCTCGTCTGCCCTGCGGCATTTGACGTAGGCGCGCACCTGAACGTAGTGCTTCTAAGCGTGCCAGAGGGCAGCGATAAGATCGCAAAATACCCGGTAATATTTCGCCGCGCAGACTGCGTCGTAATCACCAAAACAGCGCTGCTACCGCATTTTGACTTCGATATACAGGAGGTGGTGCGCGAAGTGCACAAACTCAATCCGAAAGCCGACGTCATCGCTCTTGATAGTAAAAGCGGCGAGGGCGTGGAGAAATGGCTGAAATTCCTACAATACAAGAAGGAATTTCGTTAATGTGTCTTTCAATCCCTTCAAAAATTATCTCGATCGACGAAAATAATTTCGCGACCGTGGAGACTCTGGGCGTGCGCCGCGGCGTGAACTTGGATCTACTCCCTGAGCCCGCGGCGGTCGGCGAGTACGTGCTGATCCACGTGGGCTTTGCGATGGAGAAGATCGATACGCAGCGAGCGAAGGAGAGTATCGAAATTTACGAGCAGATCGCAAAGCAGATGAGGGCGGAAGAGGGCTCCGTATATGAAAGCATAGAGCCGCAAGTCGGCGCAGAGAATTAAAGCGACTTGCAAACCCGTAAAATTTAAGGTAAATAATGGATCTAATCAAGGATTTTAGGGATAAGGAGCTGATTTTAGCGCTTAGCAAGCTGATAATTTCTAAAAGCAAAAAGCCGCTAAACATCATGGAGATTTGCGGCGGACACACGCACTCGATCATGAAATTCGGCCTTCCGAGCCTGGTCGGCAAAAATATTAAATTTATCCACGGTCCCGGCTGTCCTGTGTGCGTGATGCCGCGCAGTCGCATCGACGAGGCGATCAAGCTCGCCGCGATGCCGCAGAGTATTTTTTGCACTCTAGCAGACACGCTTCGAGTTCCTGGCTCTCGCACCAGCTTGCAGAAGCTGCGCAGCGAAGGGCACGACATCAGAGCGCTTTATAGCCCGCTTGATTGCATAAAGATCGCGCAGGAAAATCCGCAAAAAACGGTGATATTTTTTGCGATCGGCTTTGAGACGACGACGCCGATGAGCGCCGTGCTGATCGACAAAGTGCTAAGCTTGGGGCTAAAAAATCTCTTTTTTCACATAAATCACGTCACGGTGCCAGCTCCCGTGCGAGCGATCTTAGACGACGCGGACATGCAGATAGACGCGTTTTTAGGGCCTAGCCACGTAAGCGTGATCACCGGCGCGAAGGCCTACGAAAGCATAGCGCGCGATTACAAAAAGCCGATCGCCGTAAGCGGATTTGAGCCGCTTGACATAATGGCGGGCGTGTTAAATTTGGTGGAGCAGCAAAACGCCGGCACCTACGAGGTTTTCAACGAATACGAGCGCGTCGTAAAAGAGGGCGGCAACCAAAAAGCGCAAAATTTAATAGATAAATATTTTGAAATTTGCGATTTTCCCTGGCGAGGGCTCGGCGAAATTCCAAAAAGCGGCATGAAGTTGCGCCCGCAGTACGCGGCGCTGGATGCCAGGGTGCAGTTTGATTGCAGCGTACAGAGCGCGCCCGAGAGCAAGGCCTGTATCTGCGGCGAAATTTTGCGCGGCAAAAAAAGCCCATATGATTGCAAGGTTTTCGGCAAGCACTGCACGCCGCAAAATCCGATAGGATCGTGCATGGTCTCAAGCGAAGGCGCATGCGCGGCGTATTATAAATACGGCGACGTCAAAAACGCGGGCTAAATTTTGCGCGCGGTATCCGGCTATCAGGGCGGAAATTTTAAAAATAAGTCATGCTTTAGAATTTTAACCGAAGCGGAATGGTTGCGCTAAATTTGCTTTAAAATTTTGCGCGGCGCGGTAACGGCACGGCTTGTTCGGCTGCAAAATACGGGCTTATAAATTTAAAACCGAGTGAAAAGGAAAAATTTGAACGAAACTATACTTTTAAGCCACGGCGGCGGCGGCGAGGAGATGAATAGGCTCATCAACGAGACGATCTTTGCGGCGTTTGATAATGAAATTTTACGCGCGAACAACGACAGCGCGATACTAAATTTAAATTTAGACGCCGGGGCGGATTTTGATCGCGCGAAGCCGAGCTCTGCTTTGAATTTTGCGAGCTCTAGCGGCGAGCTAGCTTTCAGCACCGATAGTTTCGTGGTCACGCCGCTGTTTTTTAACGGCGGCGACATCGGCAAGATCGCCGTTTGCGGCACCGTCAACGACCTTGCGATGGTGGGCGCCAAGCCGCTGTTTTTAAGCTGCGCGCTCATCATCGAGGAGGGGCTTAGCCTAAGCGAGCTGCGACGCATTCTGGACTCGATGGCGAGCACTGCGCGAAGCTGCGGCGTTCGTATCGTTTGCGGCGATACAAAGGTTGTGCCGCGCGGCAAATGCGATAAAATTTTCATCAACACTAGCGGTATCGGCCGTGTTTTGCGACCTGCGCGCGTGCAAAACATCAAAGCGGGCGCAAAAATCCTGCTTAGCGGCGACATCGGGCGACACGGAGCAGTGATACTCGCGGCGCGCGACGAGATCGCGCTAAGCAGCGAGCTGCAAAGCGACTGCAAACCGCTTTGCGCTGCGGTCGAAAAGCTGATCTTGCAAGGCGTGAAAATCCAGGCGATGCGAGATGCGACGCGTGGCGGGCTCAGCGCGGTTTTGAACGAATTTGCAAGCTCCAGCGGGCTTGAATTTTTGGTGCGCGAAGAGGATATCAAAATCAGCGACGAAGTAGTGGGCATGTGCGAACTACTGGGCTTTGAGCCATACGAGCTTGCAAACGAAGGCACTTTCGTAGCGATCGTAGAAGATGACGCCGAAGCTGATAGGGCGCTTGAGATACTGCGCGAATTTGACGCAAACGCCGCAATCATCGGCGAAGTGCGCGAAGTAGGGCACGGCGGAGGCGAATTTGAGGGCTCTTTGACGTCAAAGCTTAGCGCGCAGGACGAATCTACGGGCGCGGCGTCGGAAAATAGGGCGGAACAATTTAAAGCTCCCTATGCGACAAAAGGGCGAGTGATTTTGCAAAACGCCTATGGCTCGCAGCGATTTTTGGAGCTTCCAAAAGGCGAACTGCTGCCGAGGATTTGCTAAATTTGCGTGCAAATTTAGCAAATTTAAGCCTAAATTTCAGAGCACGTTTTAAATTTACAACGAAATTTCGTATAAAATACGGCGCGACCGTAAAATTTAGAGGGAAAAATGCATGAACTATCGATCGTAGCGGATCTTGTGGCGCTATGTGAAAAGGCGCTAAACGCCGAAAAAGCAAAGAAAAAAGGCGCAGCCGAGCAGGGCGATAAAAATCGTTGCGACATCGCCGATACCGCCAATGAAAATACGAATTCCGCGAATACTGGCATGGGCACCGAGAATACCGAAAATACGGGCGTTACGGATACGGACTCGAACAGCAAAAACGGTGATTTTTATAAAAATTTGGATGCAAATCCGCAGACGCTTTGTGATACACCTATCGCAAAAAGTCCGCAGATAAGGGAACTGCACGTAAAAATAGGGCGGCTAAGCGGCGTGGAAGCGCATTATTTGCAAAACTGCTACGAAGTCTTTCGCGCAGGCACCGTCTGCGAAAATGCGGATCTCATCATCCACCCCCAAGAAATCGTCGTAAAATGCAAAAACTGCGGTTTTAGCGGGGATTTGACGCAGAACGACTTTTCTTGCCCGCGCTGCAAAAGCTCCGAAATCAGCGTAATCGACGGCGAAGATATGTATCTTATGCGCCTGGTTATTGAATAAAAGAGGGCGTTTTCTGGGTGCAAAACTTTCCATATTTTAAATTTAACTCCTTGCTATAAGCAAAATTTTATTTCCGCCCAATTCAGATATTATCTATTTTAATTCTTACAAAAACACATCGTCCTCTGATTTCATTTGAAGTCACATAAATTATCAAATATATTTATGTAAAAATTCTTCTAATAAAAACCATTGATAAAAACACCAAATGCGTCAAAATACATGAAATTATTCATATAATTATACGTTAATTTCATATTGAATTTTTACTTGAAAATTATAGTTTTCAATATAAAATTCCTAGAATTATGGGAACTATAGCGCTTTTCAACACTATTTATTGTATATCGACTCAAAGAACCCAAAGAGACTAAATGCGAAAATGCGAGTTTTCTCTATATATGAGTTTTTTACTTTGCTATCGTTCCATTTAGCTTTTAAATTTAAAGTCAATTACTTTATGATATAGACACGCTGCGCAGGATAAAATAAAATTTCATAATTTACTAACGCAAAAAAGCCAAATTGCCCTACGTTTACTCGTAGATTGATAATTTGCCCTATTTCGGAATTCAACCTTTTAGGCGAGATGGATTAAAATTCCCATTCAAATTTTAGCTTATACCCTCCTCCTCGTATCGCTCTTAGTAAATTTATTGCACTCGGCGCGAAATTTTAAAATTCAGTAACGCGGGGTTTTTAAATTTAACCAAATTTCAAATCCCGCAAGTATAATCCGCCATAGATTTTAAAATTCCAAAGGCACAACTTTATGAACCCTAAAATTTTAAACGCCATAAAATTTCGCGGCATAGCCTCTAGCGTTTTGGCAATCTGCACTTATCTGATCATTTGGGCTTGTTGCGAGTTTTGGCATGACGTTGAAATAAGCAAATTTTTAGGCGTTGCCGCCGTAATTGTTGCCATAATTTTCGCTTCGATGATTTTTAAACTCTCGGCAAC
>NZ_CALIJF010000299.1 GCF_938018035.1 uncultured Campylobacter sp.
AGAAGGTCGAGGAGCTAAAAGAGATGATCGATTCGGGCGCTAAAGTAGCTCCCAATATCGATATAAACGCGATTGCCGACGTAATCGACGAGACGATAGAGCAGAGGCTAGATGTAGTACCTACGATGATCGACGAGCGGGTAGAAAAGCAGATCAGACCGCTTCTGGATCAGCTTAAAGAGCTAATCGGCTCGGTAAGAAAATAGTCTGAGCAATATAAAAATAAAATTTTGCAAAATCACTTTGTTTTTTATATAATCGCCGCAAATTGATATTAAGGCAAAATATGCTAATTGATAAATTTGGACGAACGATCGATTATTTGCGCATTTCGGTCACGCAGCGGTGTAATTTCAGATGCAGATATTGCATGCCGAGCACGCCGTTTAATTGGGTGCCGCGAGAGAATATTTTAAGCTTTGAGGAGATGTTTTTATTCGTCAAAGTTGCGATCGACGGCGGCGTGAAAAAGATCCGTATCACCGGTGGCGAACCGCTGGTGCGAAAGGGGATCGAGGATTTTATAAAGATGATCGCGGATTACGCTCCGGGTATTGATCTTGCGCTTACTACCAACGGATATTATCTCAAAAACTACGCGCGCGCCCTGAAAGACGCGGGGTTAAAGCGAATTAATATGTCGCTTGACTCGCTGCGACCGGAGCGGGCTAAATTTATAGCTCAGCGCGGCGTGCTTTATAACGTCCTAGAAGGCCTTGACGCCGCTCTTGAAGCGGGGTTAAAGGTCAAGCTAAACACCGTCGCGCTAAAAGGGATCAACGACGACGAGCTTATTTATTTGCTGGAATTTGCCCGCGAGAAGGATTGCCAGATCCGCTTCATAGAATTTATGGAAAACACCCATGCCGGCGATCTTACGGGATTAAAATCGAGTGAAATTTTAGATATTTTAAGGCGTAAATTTATCTTTACCGCTCTGCCGAAATCGCAAAGCTCGCCCGCGTCGCTTTACGCGCTCGGGGACGGCTACACTTTCGGTATCATCGATCCGCACAAGCACGATTTTTGCGAGAGCTGTAACCGCATCAGACTAAGCGCCGAGGGGCTTTTGATCCCGTGTCTTTACTTCGAGGACGCGCTAAGTATCAAAAAGGCGGTCAAAGAGGGCGACATCGCCGCAGCCGCCGAAATTTTGGCTAAAATTTTAGCGAATAAGCCCGAAAAAAATCGCTGGCAAACGGACGCTTCGAATGAAATTTCAAGCCGCGCATTTTACGAGACGGGCGGATGAGGCTTGTAGAGAGCTTTTTAAGTATCCAGGGCGAGGGCAAATACGCAGGCAGGCTCGCGTTTTTCTTTCGCTTTGCGGGCTGTAATCTGCGCTGCGAGGGCTTTGGCGGCGAGCGCATTTCGCCGAAGACCGGCGAGATCTTGCGCGGCTGTGATACGATCCGCGCGGTTTTTACAAATCACTTCCAGTACGAAGAAATTTTAAATTTAGCCCAGCTTTTGAATAAAATTCCAAATTTATCCGATCTCTCTCGCTCTGCACCTGCGTACTCTGCGCAGGGTTTTTGCGCCGCCGAGCCTTTTTCTGAAAGCGATACGTTAAATTCCGCCGCCGCGCAAACGCCTCCCCGCCAAAACGATAGCGCAGAAAATTCTTTAAATTTAACGAGCGAAAATTCTTTAAATTCCGCAGCGCAAAATTTTTTAAATTTAAATCCGCAAAGCTCCGCCTCGCCGCAGAGCGCTAAGCTTTATCAAAAGCCTATCATCGTTATCACCGGCGGCGAGCCGCTACTGCATCACAAAGAGGCGCTATTTTACGAGTTCGTCTGCGAGCTGCTCGCGCGCGGACATGCGGTGCACTTCGAAACCAACGGCACGATTTTCGTGGATTTTGAAAAATTTCCCGCCTACAAAAGCTGCGTCTTTGCGGTCTCGCCTAAGCTTTCAAACTCCGCCGAGCCGCGCGAACGCAGGTTGAGCTTCGCCGCGCTACGAAACTTAAGGCAAAACGCAAAAGATAGCTTTTACAAGTTCGTCATCTCGCCCGAGTTTGACGTGCAGCCCGAGATCAGCGAAATTTTAGCGGCGTGCGAGAGCGAGGTTTATTGCATGCCGCGTGGCGCAGATCGTCGCGAGCTAGAAAGCGACGCGCAATTTTGCGTGGATTTTTGCCTAAAAAACGGCTATAATTACTCCGATCGCCTGCACATTAGAATTTGGGGCGAGAAGGACGGGGTATGATAATCAGGAAATTATACGAATTCGAAAACGCTCACATCGTGCGCCTGTGCGGCTCGAAGCGGTGTCGCACGAGCATCCACGGTCACTCCTACAGATGCGAAATTTTGCTTAGCTCAAATTTTTTGGATGAAGCGGGGATGGTTTATGACTTCGGCTACATGAAGCTCGGTATTCGCGAGCTTATCGATAGTTTTGACCACGCCACGACGATCTACGCGCGCGATGATGCGGGCTATATCGCGGATCTGAAAAAACACAGCGCGCGCTGGGTGCAGATACCGCTAAATCCGAGCGCGGAGCAGTTTTGTAGAATTTTTTTCGTTCTAATTGACCGACTTTTGAGCCTAACTCAGATGCAAAACGGCGAGCGCGAAGTAAAGCTTCACAGCGTCATCGTGCATGAAACAACCACCGGCTATGCGCAGTGCTTTCGCGATGATGCCTACAACGCGCAGATGGGTGAGATCGCGCTGGATGAGATAGAATTCTCGCCCGCCGTGCGCGAGGAGTGGAGGCAGCCGGAGCTTTGGCAAAAGCTACTGCGCGGCGAAAAAATCATCTACCCAAAGGACTGCTGATGAGAAATTTCTTTAAATTTGGCGCGGGGTTTGTGCGCGTTTTTGCCGCGTGCGCGATCTTTGTCTGCGCGCTTGCTTTGGGCGGTTGCGACGATGAGAAAAAGGACACCTTGCAAAAGCCGCCGGTGGATAGCGAGGTGCCAAAGGACGTACCCATCGCGCCTAGCGAGCCCAAGGTCGATATAAACGCCGATATGCCGCCGCTTCCGGTGACAGAATAAGGCGGAGCATTGAAAAATCCGCGGCTAAATTTGAAAATTTTTAAAATTTACGTGATTCGTATGCAGCACGCAAGCGCGATTTTAGCGTCATTTTTGCCCGTGCGATCTGCGCAAAGAAATTTTAAATTTTATAAAGCTCTATCCGCAAAATTTTATTCTTGGCGCGAGAGATACGGCGCGAAATCGGAGTTGAGAGAGCGCGCGGTAAATTTTGGCGCAATAAATATCCGCGACCGCTTTGAAAGGTTTTTAAAATTTCAAAGGCGCGGAACAGATCTGTTTGATCTCGCGCCGAAAAAATTTGCGTTGAAATTCCATAGCTTAGGCTCTAGCCGCGCAAAATTTTGCCCTTTAAATTTAATTCCTTGGCGGAAGTGATGGATTATCTGTATCAAAGTGCCCTGAGCTTTCATAAATTTTTCGCGCTAGCTGCGGCGATTTTAACGATAATTTATCTGATTTTTACCCAGCTTAAGATCGATGCCGCAGCAGCGGAATTTCGTCCTCGCAGCGAGGCTTTAAATTCCGCCGCCTCCGCGCCGCAAGCTGAAAATTTAAAGCAAAAGAGCAGATCTGGGCTTAGATTTCTTAGGCGCATCAGGCTGTTTTTGCCGATATATTATGCGACTCTCGCGGCGCTGATAATTAGCGGAAGCGTGATGCTGCCGGTGCTGCGCTTTGATCTGAGCTTTAGAATTTACTTCATGGCAGCCGCAGCGCTAGCGATGATTATACTTAGCGCGGTATCGTACAAACGGCTGAAAATCGCGTATCTAAGTCAAAACTTTGCGCCGTATCAGCGCAAAATGCGAGTGATTTTGGGGCTAAGCTTAGCGATAATTTTGATAGCGAGTGTTATTTGATGGTATATTTTTACGATAAGTTTGCAGGCGAACAGAGCCTGATTTTGCAGAATGATCAGTTTTTGCACCTAAAGGCCAGACGAGCAAGGGCGGGCGAGCGCATAGACGTGCGAAATCTAAAGGACGGGGCGAGTTATCTATATGAGATCGCCGAAATTTCGCGCAAAGGCGCGGCTCTGAATTTGGTTTTTAAAAGCTCCGTTTTTACGCCGAGCCACGATTTTTGCGTCGCTTGGGCGGTCGTCGAGAGCGCCGTGATCGAAAAGAGCCTGCCCGCGCTAAACGAGATGGGCGTCGGGCGGGTTGTTTTGGTCTATGCCGATCTGTCGCAGAAAAACGTGCGGCTCGATCCGCAGAGGATGGAGCGGATTTTGATCAACTCGTCGCAGCAGTGCGGGCGAAATTCCATCATGCAGATCGAGGTTTTGAGCGGCTCGGACGAGCTCGCGCAAAGATATAAAAACGTAAGCCTGATCGATTTTGGCGGCAAGAACATCGACATTTTCGACGGCGATGAGATCGCGTTCGTAGGCCCCGAGGGCGGATTTTCGCCGCGCGAAAGGGAGAAATTTAAAAACGCCTATGCGCTTAATAGCCCCTATATTTTGCGCTCAAACACCGCGCTGATTGCAACTTGCGCGAAGTTGATCTTTTAAGCGCTCAGTAAATTTTAAAATTTAAAAGCCGCGCGCTTTAAATTTTGGAATTTAAAATTTGCTCTGCGTGATCCGCTATGTTTATCGGCGGCTTGACGCGCGGCGCGTATTTGCCGCGGCGCATATTCGCGCGCTGTATTTTGCACGCCGCAGTAGGTCGCGGTAAATCAAAATTTTACCCGCAAGCGGGCTAAATTTTAAAATTCTTCGCGCTTAAAAAGCATGATCGAGAAAAAATTGCCGCTTTGCCGAGAGTTTTTAAAACCCTTTAAATTTGCTTTTTAGATAAAAAAGTTGTATAATCGCAAGCTTTTAAAATCATCAAAAAGGATCAAAAATGAAAAAAGATATCCATCCAAACTTTGTCGAAACGACCGTTACCTGCGCTTGCGGAAACACTTTTAAAACGCGCTCGAACAAGGCCGAGATCCGCGTCGATATCTGCTCCAATTGCCATCCGTTTTTCACCGGCAGCGAGAAGATCGTAGATAGCGCGGGCCGCGTCGAGAAATTTAAGCAAAAATACGGAATGAAATAGTTGCTATATCTCATTCCTACGCCGATAGGGAATCTAAGCGATATCTCGAGCCGCGCGCTTGAGGTATTGCAAAGCTGCGAAATCCTAATCTGCGAGGATACGAGGGTTTCAAAAAAACTTCTAAACCTATTATCCGATAAATTTCAAATTTCATTTAAAATTTCACAGTTTTACTCGCTGCACACGCACAACGAAGCGGAGTTTTTCGCGGGCTTTGATGCGGCGCTTCTGCGCGAAAAAGCTTGCGCATACGTAAGCGACGCAGGCATGCCCTGCATCAGCGATCCGGGAATTGTGCTCGTAAAATTTGCGCAGCGAAGCGGCGTGCCTTACGAGGTGCTTAGCGGCGCAAACGCTCTGCTGCTCGCAGCCGCCGCAAGCGGACTAGTGGAGAAAGAATTTAGCTTTTTAGGCTTTTTGAATAATGACGGCGCGCAGCGCAAAGCTCAGATTCTAAATTTAATGCAAAGCCCCTATCCGTGCGTGCTATATGAATCCCCAAAGCGCGTGGTAAAACTGATAGAACAGATCGCTGGGATCGACACGCAGCGCAAAATTTTTGCGATCAAAGAAGCTACGAAAAAATTTGAAACCAAATTTTTCGGTAGCGCCGCAGAGGTTCTATCCAGCCTAAACGGCGCAAATTTAAACGGCGAATGGTGCGTCGTGATTGACGGCGCAGGCGAGAAAAGCTTTGAAAAAATCACGCAAGAAGATATTCTTTCGCTTGAGATCGCGCCGAAAATAAAAGCAAAACTGCTCTCAAAAATCAGCGGCGAACCCGCCAAAGAAATATATAAAAATTTGATACGCTAAGTCATATTTTAACCGTTTTTCGCTAAAATCCCAAAATGATTATTTACGGCAAGCAGCTGTTTTTGCACCTTTTAAACCGGCATCCGCAGAAATTTATCCGCATCATCCTTGCAAAGGAGTGCGAGAAAGAAATTTTTAAAAAGATCGCCGCGACCGGCGTAAAAATCGAGCGCGCCGATGCGAAAAAAGCTCAAGCCCTCGCTCGCGGCGGCAACCATCAAGGCTTTTTAGCCGAGGTGGAGGAGTTTAGCTTCGGCGATCTAGCTAGCGTCAAAGATGATAAATTCGTGCCGATCCTTTATGGGCTTACCGATGTCGGAAACATCGGCGCGATAATGCGCAGTGCCTATGCTTTGGGCGCGGACAGCGTGATCGTCGTCGCAAATAATCTAAATATGGCGGGCGTAGTGCGCGCAAGCTCGGGCGCGGCGTATGAGCTAAACGTCGTTAAGGTCTCGGACGGGCTTAGCGTGCTAAACGAGCTTAAACAAAGCGGCTTTGAAATTTACGCCGCGAGTGCGGGCGGGACGAGCTTTAAGGAGTTAGAGCTCGGCGCGAAAAACGCACTCGTAATGGGGAACGAAGAAGAGGGGATACCCGCTAGGGCGCTTAAAAAATGCGACCGCGCGGTATCAATAAAGATGCGCGAAGGCTGGGACTCGCTTAATGTAAGCGCGGCATTTGCGATACTATGCGATGGAATTTTAAATGGAAGAAATAAAAGAGAAGTTAAATAATACGGACGAGCAGGCGGAACAAATCGAGAAGCCGGAGCAAATACAGCAGCCAAAAAATAGCGATCTGGATAAATTAAAATCTATGGATCTGATCGAAATAGCGCGCACGACGCGCATCGACGCGCAAAATTTAGAATACATCATCAACAAAGACTTCGAGAAGTTAGCAAATTTTAACGTTAGAGGTTACATTAAAATTTTAGAGCGCGAGTTCGGGCTGGATCTATCGGACTGGATAAGCGAGTTCGAGGTCGCAAAAGAGGGCTTTGCGCCCGTTAAAAAAGCCAAAGTCGAGCAGGTTTATGGTCAAAGGGTCAGCCCTAATAAAAGCGGCAGCGGTTGGCTTTTATGGCTGCTTGCAATGGTATTAATCATAGGCGCAATCTTTTATTTCGGACTTTATAAAAGCTTCGGTGAATTTTTGGGCTCACTTTTATGGGAACAAAACAAAACCACCTACTCGGACGCTCCAATCGTAAATAACACTCAAAAAAAGCTTGAAAACATCGGTATCGACGTCGTTTCGCACAACGCTACAGATGAAAAATTCGCACTAAAGTCAGATGCCAATGCAGCCGCTGTTGCGGATGAAAATTTAAGCTCGCTCAATGCGCTGGATCGCTCTATAAGAATCGAGCGCGCGAGTGCCAAAACGGAGGAAAATTCCACCGACGAAAACGCCACGCAAAGCGCACCTGCGCCCAGCAAAGATATCGTGCTTAATCCACGCGGCAAAATGTGGATCGGTATCATCGATCTAAAAAGTGGCAAGAAGCGCGAGATGGTCATCAATGCCCCTTACGTCGTCGCTTCGCAAGGAGATGAGGAGCTGCTAATCTCTACCGGTCACGGGATGTTTGAGCTCGGTAAAGCCGATGGCAACGTAACTTTTAGCGAAAGAAACACTCAAAAATTCCACGTCAAAGATGGCAATATCACTAAAATTTCAGCCGATGAGTTTCTGCGCCTAAACAAGGGCAAAAAGTGGTAAAACTTCAGACCTTGAGCGTGGTTTTTCGCTCGTAGAATTTTGCCGCAGAGGACAGAGGGTAAAATTTTTAGCTCGCTGTGGTGCGCAGTTTAAATTTAAACCCGCGAGCGTAAATTTAAAGGTTTGAACTGCGACGCGTTGGATAAAATTTTAAACGGCGTAGGTAAAATTTAACGGTGCGGATAAAATTTCAAGCGTTGCGGGCGCTTGCAGTAGAGTGCTAACTTTAAGAGGCGCC
>NZ_CALIJF010000300.1 GCF_938018035.1 uncultured Campylobacter sp.
CCCACGGAAACATAAAGATAATCTCGACGTCAAAAAGTATGAAAAGCACGGCTATTAAAAAAAAGTGGGAGTTCATTCGGTTAGGCTGTTTGACGGCCTCGGGTCCGCTTTCGTAAATTTCGCCCTTTAACCGCTCGTCGCGCCTGTCTGCCAAACGCGAGCCTACCAAAGAGGATAGCTTAACGATGAGCGAAAAGACGCAAAAAGCCAGGATTAGCATTACGAATATTCCGAAATACGGGCTTTGCAGCGGAATTCTAGACATTTTTCGCCTCGGTTTTAAAATTTAATGCGGATTGTAACGAAGTATTGATTTAATAAAGCTTAGCGCGCGCCACTAAATTCGCTTTTAAAAGTAAAATTTAATATACCTCTCTCGTGCGATTTAGTGGGGATTAAGGCGCGTGTGGTAAAATTTCGCGGATTTTAAGGGAGAGCTATGAAATCTAGCAAGATAAGTCTCATTTTCTACGGCATATTCTGCGGCGTAACAATCTATTTTCTTATCTGGGGATTCGGTTTTATAGGAAGCGGCGATAAAATGCTATTTTTAGTTTCGGTATTTTTGGGCATCTTTATGGCCTTTAATATCGGCGGAAACGACGTGGCAAATTCCTTCGGCACCAGCGTCGGAAGCGGCACTCTTAGCATCGCGCAAGCCCTTTGTATCGCAGCGGTATTTGAAGCAAGCGGCGCGGTAATCGCAGGCGGCGAAGTAACCTCGACGATCCGCAGCGGCATAATCGATCTTAGCAAAATGGACGTGCATCCGAGAGACTTTATCTACGTAATGATGAGCGCGCTTTTTGCGGCGGGCGCGTGGCTGCTTTTTGCCAGCAGAAAGGGTTTGCCCGTATCTACTACTCATGCGATCATCGGCGGTATCGTGGGCTCGGGGCTTACGCTAGGCGCCCTGCTTAATACCGCAGAGACTTCCGCATTGTGGCTAGTGCAGTGGGATAAGATCGGTAAAATAGCTATCTCTTGGGTACTCTCGCCGATTTTGGGCGGAGTGATCTCCTTTGGAATTTTCTGGCTAATCAAGCATTATATTTTGGATTACAACCGCTACGCTCAAATAAAGATCGACCGCATAAAGCGCGAAAAAAAATCTCTCCGTAAGCTGCATAAAAAGACCTTCGAGACTCTGGACGACATTCAAAAGATCGCCTATGCAGAAGCGCTAAATCACGATATTTACGCGATGCGCGATCCCGATTTCGATCCAAGCGAGCTGGATAGCGAGTATTATAAAAAGGTGATCGAGCTTGACGCCAAAAAAGAGAAGCTCAAATCCCACAAGGCCCTAGAGTACGGAATCCCTGCCGTAGCGGGTATCGGCGCTTTCGTAATCTCGGCGATGCTGATATTTAAGGGGCTGCATAATCTAAATTTCGGGCTTACGAATTTTTACAACTACCTCATCATCGGTATGTCGACGCTGATTACCTGGCTTTTGATGTTTATTTTCGCTAAAACCCTGCGCCGCTCAAATTTAAACAAATCCGCGTTTTTGATGTTTAGCTGGCTGCAAGTACTCACCGCTAGCGGCTTTGCCTTTTCGCACGGCAGCAACGACATCGCAAACGCCGTGGGTCCGTTTGCCGCCATCATCGATACGATGGCTACGAATAGTATCAATCCCTCCACTCCCGTGCCGCAGCAGATTATGATAATGTTCGCAGTAGCCCTCATAGCGGGACTTTGGTTCATCGGCAAAGAGGTGATCGCCACCGTAGGCACTAATCTCACCAAAATCCACCCCGCCTCGGGCTTTAGCGCCGAGCTCGCAAGCGCCGTCGTCGTCATGGCGGCATCGGTGCTGGGGCTGCCGATCTCCTCGACCCACGTGCTAATCGGCGCGATTTTGGGAATAGGCTTGGTAAATCACAGCACGAACTGGTCGCTGATGAAGCCGATCGGGCTAGCGTGGATCATCACCCTACCCGTCTCGGCGCTGCTTTCGGCGTTTGCATTCGTGCTTTTGCGCCACGTATTTTAGGCTAAATTTAAAAATCCGCTCTCTGAAATTTTAAAATTTCGCAAAATTCTACGCAGGCTAAATTTTAAAATTTTACGGCGCTGAAGCGAGCAAATTTTACAGCTCCTATTACGACCGCACACCACATAAAACTCGCTAGCGACGGCATAGATTCGCCCGCAAGCCCTGTAAAATTTAATAAAATTTTAGTTACAATCGCGCTTTTAAATTTAGGAAAGCTATGAGTAAATTTGAAATTTTTAGATCCACCCTCGCCGTGATGATGGGCTACATGCCGCTGGGGCTGGCGTTTGGTATCTACGGCATCAGCCAAGACCTGCCCGTATGGGCGCTCGCACTAACCTCACTGCTGATCTACGCAGGCAGCGTGGAGTTCGTGCTGATCGCCTTCATCGTAACCCACGCCTCGCTCGTAGATACCTTCGTCGTGGCGTTTTTGCTAAATTTTCGCCATTTTTTCTATACGATGTCGCTGCTGGACGAGCTGCGCTTCGTGCGCCATAAAATTTACGCCGTATATGCCCTTACGGATGAAACCTTTGCGCTGCTAAAAGCGCGTGTATTTTTGCGCCCCGAGGAGCTTAGCGGCGAACAGCCCGTAACGCCGCAAAGATTAAAAGAGCTTGATCTGCTCTATAATCTAACCGCGGTCTTAAATCACTCCTACTGGGTCGCGGGCGTCGTTGTAGGAGCTGTTTTGGGAGCAAGCTTGAAGCTTGATTTTAGCGGAGTCGAGTTCAGCCTGACGGCGCTTTTTGCGATGCTAACCTATGAGGTTTTTAAAGCAAATCCGCAATACAAAGTGCTATTTCTGGGCTTTGCCTGCGCGTTTGCGGGGCTTTTTATCTTTCCTGCAAAATACTTTTTATTCGGCACTCTGATTTTCGGCACAGCGGTATTGCTGCTCTTTCGCAAATACTTCGAGCGACCTTCGCGCGCGAGACGCAGACTGCGAAAATTCTTAAAAAGGAGCAGGTAGTGGAAATTTTACCCTATATCTTTCTGGCCTCGCTCGCTACGATTTTGACGCGATTTTTGCCGCTGTTTCTTTTTAAGAAAAAGACCGCGAGTCCAAATCTGGCGTATTTGCAGAAAAACTCCGGACTTTTGATAATGGTCGTTTTGACGATCTATGCGCTTAAAATGATGCTGCCTAGCTTTTCGGGCGAGCGGGCTTTTAGCGCGGACGCGCTGCAAACGGCGATGCTGCTATTTTGCCTAATTATGGCGTTTGTCGTGCATGCTAAATTTCGCAATTCCCTCGTTACGATAGCGCTTCCTACGCTAATATATATGGCGGCGCTACGCTTTTTATTAAATTATTGATAAATTTATAAGTTAGTTTTCGATAAACTTCAAAAATTAATTTTTAAGTTTAAAAAAGGTTAAAGTTTTATGAATTTTATCAGTCAAATGGTGCATAGCTTCGCCAAAAAATACGCCGCCGAAACTATGCAAAAATCCCTATACAACTCCCTTAGAATCGACATCACGCAGGAAAATATCGCTAAAATTCCAAACCCCGATAAAAAATATATGCTCTACATACACGTGCCATTCTGCCACACGTTTTGCCCGTACTGCTCCTTTCATAAATATGCTTACGAGCGCGGCGCGTGCAAGGCGTATTTTAGCGCGCTACGCACCGAGATGCAGCGCACAAAGGACGCAGGCTACGACTTTGAGACGCTTTATGTAGGCGGCGGCACGACGCTCATCGACGAGGATGAGCTAGCGCGCACACTGGAGCTTGCTAAGTCGCTTTTTAATATCAAAGAGGTCTCGTGCGAGAGCGATCCCAACCACATCGAGCCTGAGAGCTTGCTGCGATTTCGCGGGCTCATAGACCGCCTAAGCGTGGGCGTGCAGAGCTTTGACGACGATATTTTACGTAAAGCTTCGCGCTACGACAAATTTGGCTCGGGTGAAATTTTGCAAGAAAAGCTATCCCGAGCGGTCGGAATTTTACCGATTTTAAGCCTGGATCTGATCTTTAACTTTCCGTTTCAAACTCGCGAAATTTTACTTCGCGACATCGAAGCGGCAAAAGCGGTAAAACCGGAGCAGATCACGCTGTATCCGCTGATGAAATCGCCTTTGATGCGCGATCAAATAGCGCGAAGCCTCGGCGTTAGCAATGTAGATCACGAAGAGGAATTTTACTCTATCATCTGCAAGGAATTTGCAAGCTGGCACCGCAGCAACGCATGGGCTTTCGCTCGCGAAAAATCAAACATCAACGACGAGTATGTAGGCACAAACCACGAATACGTAGGCATCGGAAGCGGCGCGTTTAGTTTCTTAGGCGGCAGGCTGCTCGTAAATGCGTTTAATCTCGAAGACTACGCAAGCAGGGTGCGCAAAAACGAAAGCACCGTCATCGCCACTTGCGATTTTAGCAGATCCGAGCGCACAAAATACCTCTTTTTGACCGAGCTTTTCAACGGCGAGATCGATATCGCTAAATTTAACGCCGCAAATGATCTAAATTTGCGCCGCGAATTGGGCAGAGAGCTTAGCCTGCTAAGGCTTGCAGGAGCCGTGCGGATCGAGGGTGAGATCATCCACACGACGGAATTTGGCGCGTATTTGTGCCTTGTTTTGATGAAGGAATTTTACACCGGCATGGACAAGGTGCGTGCGGCGTTCCGCGACGATGCCAAGATTAAGCGCGCAAAACAGCTCATCATTATGGACGAAAGCGAATCCGCCGCAACCGGCGCAGCAAAAGGCGAGATAGCGTCGTAAATTTTGTGCCAGACCGCTACTAGCGCTTGGACGCACCCGCGACTTAAGCGCAAATACTGTCTGGCATTTAAAACACAAACGAATTTTTGATTTCAAAATTTAGGAAACGCCGCAATGAAACGCAGAATGATCAAGCTATTCATTTTATTTCTGTTTTTTGTCCTTGTATTTGAGCTCGTCGGCAATCTTTTTAACTTCGGTCGCTTCCCCTTTCATAAAAGCTGCGAGCCGTTTATGATGATAAACCGCTATATAACCGGTGATTCAAACGATAGGTGCATAATGCAACTTATGGAGCAGGGCAACAAAAGAGATCTTTCGCTATATTACTATAAAACTAAATTTAATCTTGAGGAGCCATTGTCCGAACTGGATGAAAAAGCTATAAAATTTTTAAATATTCCGAACTCAAAGATAATCACCGTAAATAAAGACGGCGTGGAAAAGAAATTTTTAATAAGCGATTAAATTTAAATAGCAAAGAAGCCCTGCTTCAATTGCAATATCAAAGCCTAACAAATCGAGAATTTTAAAATTTATAAAATTAAAGGAGGAGTAATGAATAATCTAAAACTCATACAAAACTGGTATGCTTCCAAATGCGACGGAGAATGGGAGCATGAATATGGCCTTACGCTGGAGACGGTCGATAACCCGGGCTGGTGGATCGAAATCGATGGCGAGAGCGGGAAAAAGCCTATAAAAATAAATGTCGATAGAGATGACGAGGATTGGTTTTTCATCAATGCCACGGAAAACGAACTCAAAGGAAGTTGCGGAGCCGAAAATTTAGAGGAATTATTGGAATACGTGGTAAAATGGCTAATGGATTAAAATTTAGCAAGACAAATAAAGGAGCCTAGATGATCGAAGTCGAGATAAAAAACGAATCTTGCAAAAAGACCGAAGTTACGCTTGCAAATATCGAAATTGTTAAGGACGCCGTAAAGGAATTCGCCTATAAAAGCTTTAAGGGCAGTTATCTGTTTTTTGATATTTACGGCGAGATAGATAGGGATTTCCGCGCGCTTGGAGCAATTGGCGAAGGAGATGAAAACAATATCCGAAAAATAGATCTTAAAAAATATGAAAAAAGCTCCGTGGGCGCCACCAACATATCGCAAGATATACAGGGCGCGAAATTCTGCACCTATTTCAAGCTGGATCAAAGTGAAATTTTAAAGCAAATATTATATTATATAGCCTATGAAAGATTTGAAGGCGGCTATTACGCAAAGGGTAAATTTATAGGCAAAAACAGAGACGATCTTATTTTTATCGGCATCTGCGGCGATGTAAAAAATTGCGCCGAAATAAAGAGCGTCGATTTAGATGAAATAATAAAAAGTATGCCTAAACTCTCGGAATCAAATAATTTTTATATTAACGAGTTTATATGAGATCAACCAAACGGATCGATGAGGTAAATTCTATCGGCAACCGATTAAATTTAAAAAGGAGATACTATGAAATTTAAAATTTTGAAACCGAATGAACTATACGGCTGGGTTTTTAACAAAGATGAAGAACTTTATAAGGCTTTAGGATTTGATTGTTGAATGGATTCGTTTATTCGCATATTAGCTCAAATTCCCGGTACCAGAAAAAAAGATATTTTGGATTACATTGAATATGAAATCTTTGATTGGTACGAATGGTTTGAATTATATTGGATTATCCAAAGCGACTATAAGCTAGCGGACGAAGATAATCCTGAAATTTCAGCTTATCCTACATATGCAGGAGAATACTTCGGAGTAATGGGCCAGCTATTTTTAGGGGGTATGATAGACTTCGGCATAGAGGGCGAAAATTTAAGAAAGAAATGGGCTGACTTCGATACGAATTTATCCAAGATCGATCTAGGGATGTCGCTTTATGAGAAGTGGATCTATTTTAGAGATAATTTCTTTTTTGGGTATAAATTTTTGGAGGAGGACAAAATAACTCCCCAAGCAGAGATAACTTGGAAGAATCCCGATACCTGGAGTAGATTTAGCCACTGGATGTGTATGACTAATGCGGGCAAAGAGTATCGTGATAAAATTTTAAAGCCGAGGCTTTATGAAAAGTATAAGGATGTGGTTATAGAGGTGTAATTTAGCGATTACAAATAACGAAAATTTATTATGAACATGTTTAATCTAGCAAGCAAAAAGGACTTCAAATGACCATCTTACCAATATCAACCTTCGACAATGATTTACAAAGAGGCGATATTATAAAATTTAACGATGATGAGCTTATGGTCTGCGATGAGCTATGTTTCTGGACAGAAAATCCTTGCCTTTTAAATTTAAAAGATAACAGATATTTTGAGCTTCCTAGCGAGATGCTATCAAGCAAAGCGGGATTTGTAGTGGATAAGGAGCAATTGATTCGTAATTTAGCAAATTTCGGCATCAATGCGAGCCCCCAGGAGGTATTTATATGCTCCGATAATTACCTTAGTAGCGATGAACTGAAAGATTACAAAGAAGATTGCGACGAAACAATCCCTGGTTTCAGACTGATAAAACCTAGGGATAAATTCGGACGCAATAGACGCATAAAGACAAGTTTGATAGAAAAGCTTAGTATTCCTCTTTTGAAATTTCGCGGAAAGATCAAAGTCGGAGATATTATCGAGTGTAGAAAATCCTGCTATCCATATGAGAAAAATGTAAGCTTTGTCGTAGTAAAAGCAAAAGACGATGATGGAGTAAATTTTATAAAATTGATCGTAATTAGCGGCTACAAGGCGGGCTTATGGGTTTTGCCGTTTTTATTTAAAACAGATAAAAATATGGTAGAAGCAGACTGGCTAATTAAAAATTGGAAATATATTTTTTATAGATGCTGCGACATAAGGCACACTTATGTAAATTTACAAAACCGAAAAGAAATTTTAAATTTTACCGATAAGCAGTTGGAAAATTTCATAAAAATAAAGCGAAAGAGAT
>NZ_CALIJF010000301.1 GCF_938018035.1 uncultured Campylobacter sp.
GCGGCGCAAATTTTCGAGATAGAAATTTAAACGACATGAATTTAAACTCAAAAGATGAGGTAAAATTTCAAAATTTAAACCCGGGCGGTGTTTCATCGCGGGGCGCTAAAACTCGTGATTACGATAAAGAACCGTTAGTCATCAAAGATTATATAACGATCGTATATATTATAACTATAGCGGTATTGCTTTGTTTTGCCATGTTTATAAATTTAGTATTTAATATCCCCTACGATAGAAAAGTTGCAAATATTTTACTTACTGTACCTTTAGTTGCCAGAGTCCTTAAGGGTTTTTCGCAGCATTACGGAAGAAAATTTATATTTTTAAACTCAAGCATAAAATGTATAAAATCAGGCGAGCAGCTCGTAATGAAATTTGATGAGATTTTATATTTCAAAAAGACTTTCGCATTTTTTTATGAAAGCGAAACACATAAATATACGGAAACGGAAAGAATCGCAGGAAAAACCTGTCTTGCCATATACGTACTCGCTTATATTTATGGTGCGATATTTGATGATTCTATGATAGTTTTCATAATGTTATTTTGCTGTATGGGAGCGGTTGTATTCATTTTTACACCGCAAATGATTTTTCATCTGTTTAAGGGCGGATTATTTTCATGTAGGTTTGTCGATGCTTTAATTATAGACGCGCTTTACAATAAATTTTTTATATTTATACCCACTAATAAAGAATATAACGAGCTTAAAAAATATATGGAACTAAAATTTAATAAAGACCTTGACGCGCCAAATTATCTTTTAAGAGTTAAAAATTTTTAACTCAGGTATTTTTCGAATTTACGAAGTCTCATTCCACAAGCCGCGCGCGGATATCGCCGAAGAGCAGCACGTCCTTCAAAACGGCGTGATCGGCGTAGCCGCGCTCGTTTAGGCTCAGGTGTAGCTCGCCTCGGCTGCTCGAAAATATCGGCTGGTTGATGAAAACCACGTAGATCGCCGCAGCCTGCTTATCCGTGCCCGCGCCGTGCCCTTTAAAATTTACGTCCGTTGTGCCGGTTTTCGTGTCTGCTCCGCTAGAGCTTGCGCTTGCCGCTGCGCCGGAGTTTGTATCCGCATCGCTAGGCGGCGCGACGCCAAGCTCGCTCGCGATATTTGCGGCGGCGCTTCCGCGCGGCCTTTCGATGTCGATCCTTCCGTCGGCGCTCTTTGCGCCCGCGGCTCGGACGAAAAATTTATCGCCCGAGTGCGGGATTTTAGAGAAATTGAAAAACAAACTCAGCAGGTCGTTCGTCGCAAAATAAGGCAAAATTTCATCGCTTACGAGCTGTAGCTCGCCGCCCGCGCCCTTGAACTTTTGAAATTTTATCGTTTTGCGCGCGTAGTCGAAGGCGTAGGTTTTGCGCTCGTTTTTCGTCGTTTTGCCCTTTTTGCGCGAGACCTCGTGGACGTAGAGATCGGGCATCAAAAGCCCCGCCACGACGCGCCCCTTTGAGCGGAAGCTCTCGCGCCTTTGCCCGCTTAGGCTGCCCGCGACGCCCTGCGCAACGGCATCCATGACGATCTCGTAGCGATCACCCTCGCGCACGAGCCGCGTATTTGCGCTGCCGACCGCGCCGAAAACGCCGAACGAAATCTCATATTTCGCGCTGATCGTCTCGCCCAAAACCGCGCTCGCGCACAAAATCAAAATAGCAAAAAATTTCATCCCTACCGTCCTTTCGCTTTGCTGCGCCCCCCCATCATACGGCGCCCGTTAAATTTACGCTCTGCGCGCCGCTCGTAAAGCTCGCGCGAGAATCTGCGTCGCGTCTGTAAAATTTAAGCCTAAAAGCAAAACTCGCGCCGCCTATTTCATTTTCTCCATAGCGCGATTAAATATCAGCCGTCACTCCTTGCCGTCGTGAAAGGCCGCCGCCTTGCCCGCCTAAAGATGCCGACTGTCGCCGCTTTTATATTTACGACGCATATACGGCTCGGCGCACGCTTGCCAGAAATCGGAGCGATTTTATATTTCGTGCAGGCTGCTTCATCGCAAAGCGTGCCTATGAATAAATCAAAATTTCATATTGCGGCTATGTTTGTACTTCGCACTAGCCGCTACGCCGCGCCCGTTAAATTTACGCTCTTTGCGCTGCACATAAAGCTCGCGCTTAAAATTTACGCCGTCGCCATTAAAGTGCTTGTTAAATTTACGCTTTTTACTCGGCGCTATTTTGTGCCGCAAATACAGCCGCGTCGGTTGCTTGCAAATTCGATCAAATTTAAACGGATCCGCTTTCAACGACCTGCGCGGGTCAAATTTGAAAATTTAATCCTTCCAAAGCCACCATTTCAGCTTGGCTTTGTCGGGACGAGGCGTATTTGCGTAGTAGCTGGCCTCGGTAAACGTAGAGGATGCATCTGCCGCGCCCGGAGCGCCTTTGTGCGTTCAAACATCTCATCTGGATCTGCGTCTTTTAGCGAAGCGATATCCTCGTAAGCAGCGCCAACAGATCCGCCTCTGTCTCCTCGCCGACATAGGGGATTTTCCCAAAATCGCTCAAATTTACCTCAAATTTCTTTTCAGCTCCGCCAAGCTCGCCGCTTTGAATGAAATTTTAAATTTCGTTCAAAAACGCCACGAGCTCGCTAAATTTTATCTTGCTGCCGTGCCGGCTCGCCTTTTGATGCATCCTTACCAGGCAGCTCTCGTAAGCAGACAGACTATGCCGGTCGAACCTCTTTCCGAGCTCGATGTGTTACTATTCGGTTCATATTCGCGCTTTTAACAGTTTGTCAAACTATGGGCTTTGCCCAAAACATTCTTAAAATAGTGCAGGTATAAAATTCTGCAGTTATTATAAAATGCTATTCTCTATTCCAAAATTACTAATCTTCTAAACTTAACATATCTTTTTAAAATTTACTAAATATTATTCTTTACTTTTAAAATTTTGACGTCATTTTTATTGTTTTTTATATTAAAGTTCCTTATTACATGCTGTTGAGTTTCAGGCGACCAGTAAATTTTAAGATATTTTTTTGTCCTAGTGATCGCTGTATAAAAAATATTGTGCGAGATATTTTCTTCAATCTCTCTTGTAATCACTATTTTTACGCTATCATACTCCAAGCCTTGTGATTTATGAATAGAAATAGCATAAGCCAATACAAATGGAATTTTTTCAATATCACCATCATTATCTGTATTTATATTTTTATCTACACTAAAACCAACAATAGATTTATTATCATTTTTAGAAATAAGTTCTAAGCCGGCAGTAAAAACATGACCGTCTTCAAAAATTTTATCGACTTCTACCTCAAAATAGAGTTCATTTTCTTCTGTTTTGTCTATAATTTTTATTATTTTTCCCTTCAAATTATTGTGTAAATCGCTTATAAAAAAATTATTATCCACAAATAAAATAGGATCTTCTACTTTAAATTCAAAATTTCCGATTTCAAAAGATTGATTTTTATTTACTATTTGTAAAAATTTATTAATATTATTTACCCCATAAAGACCATCGTAATTCAAACAAAGCACAATTTCATCATCATGTTCTTTCTTAAAAATTTCATCATTCTTTTCGTCTAGGTTTAAAGAATATTTACCCCATGCGCAAAATTCTGTTATTGTATTACCCTCATCTTTAAAATTTCTAACACTCTCCCAAAATTTTAACAACTCATCGACATTGGTTCTGTACGGCTTTTTAAGCTCAAACAGGCAATATTTTGGTAAAAAATCTCTTGCTATATTAAACCAGGTACCATACTGTATAGCCTCTATTTGATACGTATCTCCGACTAAAATTAGTTGTTTAAATTTGGCCTTTTCTATTATCTTTACCATATCGGCATTACTAACGGTGCTGCACTCATCAATAAAAAGCAACTCACATTCAATATCTTGACTTTTATCGCCTAAAAATTTTGTAATCGTCCTCGTATTAGCATTATTGGCATTATCGACTTTCGTTTTTAGATTTTCTATAGCTGGATTTGTTTGGGCTAGAAAAATTTGCTTTTGAGACGTATATAAATTTGAAATATAGTTTATTAAAGTCGATTTTCCAGTCCCAGCGGCTCCATAGATAAAAGCAACTTTTGATTTTAAAAAAATCTTATTTATGACATCTATTTTTACTTCGTCATCTATATATTTTTTACAATCCTCTATCTTGGACGCAATAAATTTATCGTAATCAATTATGCCATTTTGAGCCAACTGTTTTAATTGTGTAAGAATTTTTATTACATTTTCTTCGTATTCTTTAATGTAATAGTTTCCATTCCAATTACAAATTGCTCGATCTTTATGCTTTTCATAAAGTAAGTTATTAAAATTCTGAACCAAATTATCCAAATTATTAAAATAAGATGATAACTCCTTCTTTTTTGTGTATAAAACTCCGTTGTCTTGAGTATTTTGAATTATAAATCTAGCCAGAAACTCGTGCTCTCTATTTTTATACTCAATGCATTCAAGCAAGTCCGATATTTTTGGATTGTGTCCGCACAGACTTGAAACAAACGGCATATCGTCAAAAGGAATGCTTTCATACTTTAAATATAAATTAGATAATATATAATTTGGCTTATCATTTATTAAGCCCGTCGAGTAATTATATTTTGGTTTTAAAATTTGTTCTTTTATAATTTTGTTATTCATTTTATAGAGTAAATATCTTAAAACATTGGAACCTTTGGAATTGTTTAAACAAGCATCTCTACATTTATTTAAGATATCTAGAAAAAATGTCTGTATACGCCCACTACTAATTTCTTGTTTAAATTTATCATACTCACTGTCTTCAAAATAAATGATATCAAGTAAATTGCAGTCATTCCTTTAATATAGTCATTAATCCTCTGTATTTCAGTGCTTGAACCAAAATTGCCAACCGTTTTTGTAAAAATATTAGCAAAATTTTCAAATTCGCATGGTCTTATCGACACTACAATATCCGATATAAGCAGAATAGGCATACTCTTATTTTGAATAAATATATTGGTTTTATCAAGTACTGCTTTTATTGCATAATTGCCATTTATGCTTGTTTTACTAAAAGCCACTATGCGACTAAATTTACTAACATTATCCGTAGCGTTGGTTAAAGTAATCTCATAAATAATTTCTTCTTTTATAAAAACGGGCTTGATTTTCCAAACATAATACCTATTTTTGTTGCTCTTATTTGAACTTAACTTAAAATCTTCAAATTTATTTAGCTCTAATAGAATTTTCTCATAATACTCGTCTAAATTCTTATCTAGTCCTAATGGAAACTTATGTAAATTATTAAGGATTTTTAAATTAAATTTTTTTATACAAAGTTTTTTTAAACGCAACATGTATTCATAATATTTTAACATCAATCGTTCTGAATTATTCTTATCATGTGTATAGTGAGATTCTGATATCTGAAGTAAATTATGAAATTTTATTATGAATCTAAATTCGTTGCTTATACTAGCTACTCTGCTTGGTATTGACGGTATTTTTTTCTTTGCTTCTTCTAAACTTATGTTATCATCTAATCCATTAAGACATAGATTTATATACATCGAACAATGTTCTATTAAATTTCTAAGCTGAGGAAGAATATCTTGTGACAAAAAACCACGATCTTTGAGTATCGAATTGTTATCTATACTTTTACAAATATGTTCATCAATGGCTTTTATTTGATCTAAAATTTTCATAATTTCTCCTTATAACTTAGAAATATTATTAAAAATATGTCGGAAAGCTTTTCGCGCTTATTTTTCTTTATTAAAACACTGCTTTTATAACTCATAAATTTGCCTTAAAATCCGCTCGCAAATTTCGCGCGGATCGGCGCTTTGATAGATCGGACGACCTACCACGATAAAATCAGCCCCCGCCTCGCGCGAGGCGCCCAGATCCGCTACTCGCTTTTGATCCCCCGCACTCTCGCCAAACGGCCTTACGCCCGGGCAGAGAGTGATGAATTTTGCGCTCGTTGCGTCCTTTATCAGGCGGCTCTCGAACGCCGAGCAGACCATGCCGTCAAGCCCCGCTTCGTAGCTCATCACGCTAAATTTTCGCACGGCGTCGCTTAAATTTTGCTCGTAAACCGCGCTAAATTCCATCTCGTCAAAGCTAGTTAGCGCAGAGACTGCAAGCACCAGCGGACGCGAAGCTAGCTTATCCAGCCGCTCCATCACGGTAGCCATCGCGCGTTTGCCGCTGCTTGCGTGTACGTTTATCATATCTACGCCGAGCCTGGCGATCTCCTCGGCGGCGTCTGCCATCGTGTTTGGGATGTCGTAGAGCTTTAGATCGAGGAAAATTTTAAAATTTCCGAGCTTTTTTAGCTCCTCCACAAAGCCTGCTCCGTCGCGCAAATAGGCTCGCAAGCCCACTTTTAGCCAAATTTTATCCGCAACGTCCGCAAGTCCCTCCGCTAGCTGTAAGCACTGCTGCTTCGAGCCCAGATCAAGCGCGACGCAGAGCTTCACTGCTTATCCTTGCCGCGTACTGCGCCTTTGTTGCCCGCGGGTCTTTTTGAGAGGGTGCCTCTGCCGCCAGCAGATTTTTTCGGCGCGGTAAAGCTTTTACGCCCAGCGCTACTTTTTGGTGCAGTATTTTTACCAGCAGCGCTCTTTTTCGATGCCGCGTTTTTGCCGACTTTGAAATTCCTATCAGCGCCCTCTTTTTTCGACGCGGCGTCTTTGCCTCGTTCGCCTGTCTTAAAATTTTTACTTCGTTCGCCCGTTTTGAAATTTTTGCCCGTTTTCTCCGTCTTAAATTTATCTCCGGTCTTGAAATTCTTCTCCGTTTTAAATTTTTTGCTCGCGGCGGATTCGGATTTTTTTGCGGACGCGCTGCGAGTTTTCAAATTAGCGGGCTTTTTAGACGGTCTGCTTCTGCTTGCCGTAGAATTTTTCGGCGTACCGCTCCGCTTTGCCTTAGTAAAATTTTTCGTCTCGCCGTCCGCGCCTGCGGGGATGAAATTTTTCGCCGCAACGTTGCTGTCCGAAATAGCGGAGTTTTTCACCGCAGCGGGCTTGGAATTTTCGCTTGTCGTCGAGGATAGCTCGGAATTTACGCTTGCCGTCGTATTCGGCTTGGAAATTTTATCCGCCGCGATATTTACGGGGCTATCTTTTAGCGCGTCCAGCACGCCGTTTATAAATCTTGGCGAGATGCCAAGCTCTTTGGCGGAGTTGATCGCTTCGTTTATGACGATGCCCGCATCCGTGTCCGTAAAGCGCAGTTCATACGCCCCGAGTCGCAGTATCGCGCGCTCCAGAGCCGAAATTTCGGCGAGCTTGAATTCCTTTAAATTTTCATCTATCAGCGCATCGACTGCAGCGAGATTTTCGCTAGCGCCGCGCAGAAGCGCCAGCGTCCAGTTGCGCTGCTCGTTGCGAATGCGCTTTTCTTCCAGATACTCGTCCGCAAAGTCCTCGCCGCCGCCGTTCATATCCCGGGAGTAAAGCAGCGAGATCGCAGCGAGCCTGGCTTGGTGTCTGGTGGCCATTTTACGCCTTTATGTTGCGAAATAGACTTAGAAGCTCGATCGCGCTGCTCATCGCTTCAAAGCCCTTGTTGCCAGCCTTCGCGCCTGCACGCTCGATCGCTTGCTCGATATTATCGGTAGTTAACACGCCGAAAGCCACGGGCGCGCCGTATTTTAGCATGGTGTTTGCGATACCTTTGCTTACCTCGGCGCTTACGTAGTCAAAATGCGGAGTAGAGCCGCGGATCACCGCGCCTAGGCAGACGACGGCGTCGTAGAGCTTGGAGCTTAGCGCCTTTTCAAGCGCGAGCGGGATCTCAAAAGCGCCAGGCACTAGCATCAGGCTTAAATTTTCCTCCTTGCCGCCGTGACGCAAAAACGCATCGTGCGCCCCCTCGACTAGGCGATCGGTGATGATGTGGTTGAAGCGGGCGTTGATGATTAGGATCTTTTCGCTGCCCTTAAGAGCAAGCGAGCCTTCGATGATTTTCATGGTTTTCCTTTGCGTTAAATTTAGCGCTAAGCTTAGCTAAATTCGCCAAAATTCTAAATTAATTTCAGCATCGCGGCGCTTGAAATCATGAGAAATAACAGGCGCTTTGCGCGCAGAAATTTTCTCGCGGCGAACGAATATGCCTAAGATCACGGCACCGATTGTGTCGATCCCGTGTATAGGACGTATGCGAGCGCAGCGCTATGTATTTCAAAGCAAGCATAAATATAAAAAGTTCGCAATTACGCAGATGACGGTAAATAGCCGCTCATGCGTATCGGCAGCGCGCTTAAACCCGTACGCCCGGTCGTACACAAAAAGCGCTCCGATGAGGGTAAAGCGAAGCTTTGGCGTTTATAGACTGCCTAAATTTTAAATTTAAAGCGCGATTGCGATGGCTTAGATTGAAATTCATCTTAAAATTAATCCTAAATAATAAATTTTATTATTCGTTTAGAAATTTTAGGCTATAATCGCTTCAAAATTCATTTCAAGGAGAGAAAGATGTTTAAACTTAGAGAGTTGCCGTTCGATGCGGCGCACAACGCGGTCGTAAGCAAGCAAACCTGTGATTATCACCACGGCAAGCACCATGCGACCTACGTGGCAAATTTAAATAAACTTACCGAATCGGGCGAGTTCGCGGGCAAGGGGCTTTATGAGATCGTAACGGCGGCTAGCGGCGGGCTTTTCAACAACGCAGCGCAGGTTTACAACCACGATTTTTACTGGGATTGCATCGCAAAGCCTAGTGAGCCGTCTGCGGAGCTAAAATCGGCGCTAGCGGAAAATTTTGCGGATTTTAAAAGCGAGTTTTTGGCTGCCGCTACGGCGCATTTCGGCTCGGGCTGGGTGTGGCTCGCTTACGATCCGAAATCGGGCAAGCTTTGCATCAAAGCGACCCAAAATGCCGCTACGCCGGTAACTGAGGGGCTCGTGCCGCTTCTAGTCGTGGACGTTTGGGAGCACGCGTATTACATCGATGAGCACAATGCGCGCCCGAAATATTTGGAGAAATTCTACGCAGGCATCAACTGGGAGTTCGTCTCAAGCGCCTACGAATGGGCTAAAAAAGAGGGTCTCGGCTCGGTGAAATTTTACATCGACGAGCTTCACGGCAGAGATTAAATTTTAAAATTTAAGCGGATGCGGCGATACAAAAATCTGAGTCCATTGCGCTTCGCTTGCGTGAATTTTAAATTGCGCGGGCATGTCACAAACGGAAGCGGTGCTACCCGCAGAGCTAAAATCCGTTTAAGCGCATAATCCGAGTAGAGCGGATACGGCTCGTGCAGTACACAAAGCTGAAATCTCTTAAGCGCTCGTAGGTTCGCTATGGGTTGGCTGCGGACACGGCGCGAATAGGGCAGCACTCACTATTTGTAGCACCGAAATCGCTTAAACATGCCGCATGTTCGCCATGGACACAGATCCGCTGCGGACGATAACCGCTGCCCGCAAATCGCTTAGACGCACCGTAGGCAACCCTGGGCGATAGCCGCTGCGGCGCTTGGCACACGCGATTGATCGCTTAAAATTTTAATTCAAAGCTAACGGCTAAATTTTAAGAGCTTTTCTTGAGATTTAGCCGCAGCAATACCGCTTTTCAATCTATCTTTTAAATTTAAAAATTCATCAAAGCTCGGGCGCCAAGTCCAATCAAAATTTAACCCAAAATCATCCATAGCCCGATCGCACACATCAGCACAGAGCAGAAAATTTCGAGATATTTCAGATGGGTTTTTAGCAGATTTTTTAGCACCGCTCCGCCCAGCGCGTAGATGCTAAGGCAGATACTTTCGCTTATGCACAGCGTAGCGACGAGGGCGAAGGTGCGCGCGCCGAAAAGGTTGTCCGCGTCCAAAAACGGCGGAAAGAGAGCGGTGAAAAATATCCACGCTTTGGGGTTTGAGACCGCGACTACGAAGCCTTGTAGGAAGATATTTTCGCTGCGCTTCTGTTTTTGCAGCTTAAAATTTCCGCGCGCTAAAAAGGTCGCGATGCCCAGATAGAAAATGTACGCGCCGCCTAAAATTTTAATCGCGCTAAGCGCCGCAGGGTGCGCAAGCAGAATGCCCGCGACGCCAAATATACACGCAAGCGCCACGAGCGCGACGCCCAGCACCTGCGCGAGTAGCGCGGGCAGCGCCTTAAGATAGCCGCGCGCGATGCCGAGATTTAGCGCGTAGGTCATGTTGATGCCCGGCATCAGCGATATCGGAAAGATCGTAAGAAAAAACAGAAGCATTGAAAACCCCTAAATTGCGGCTAAATTTTAAATTTATCGCGCGCCTGCCACGGAAATTTTAAAGTGTGGCGGCAAATGAAATTTTAAAATTCTATCGCGCCTTGGCATAAAATATATTGCGGCGAAGTGAGCCGCACTGCCGTGGACAAATTTAAAATTTAAAACTCTTGCGGCTTTAAATTTGGCCGAAAATCCCGTACCCGAAGATCACCGCGATGATGAGCGGCAGGATAAATTTGACGTATAAAAACCAAACTCCCGCGAGCCGCGCGCTTAGATCGCCTTCGTTGGTGAGCTCGTAGATCGCGTCCTTTTTCAGCACCCAGCCCACGTAGATGCAGCACAGAAGCGCCGTTAGCACGAAAAATACGTTCGCGCTTACGAAGTCGAAGGCGTCGAAAACCGAGCGCCCTAGAATTTTAACGTCCGCAAGCACGCTGCTTGAGAGTATGCAGGGCAGGTTGCCGAGCACGAAGACGCCGCCGAGCGTTAAATTTACCGCCTTTAGCGTTGAAAATGAGAAGCGCTCCTCGACGAAATTTATGATGACCTGATAGATCGTGATCGACGTCGTAAGCGCGGCGATGAGCAAAATCGAGAGAAAGACCACTGCGACGGCGTTGCCGAATGGCATATGCGAAAACGCGATCGGCAGGCTCTTAAAAACCAGCGACGAGCCGCTGCTCGGCTCAAGCCCCGCGCTAAAGAGCGACGGGAAGATCATAAAGCCTGCAAGCACGGCGATGAGCGTGTTTACGACCGCGGTGATGGTGGCTGTTTGCATCAGCTTCTCGTCTTTGTTTAAAAAGCTCGACAGCGTGATCATCACGCCGAATCCGAGCGAGAGCGCGAAAAAGACCTGTCCCAAAACGTCGATCAAAAGCTTGGGCGTAATTTTGGCAAAATCGACGCCGAGGTAAAATTTCACGCCCTCCTTTGCGCCCTCAAGCGTTAAATTTGTAAGAATTACGGCGATGAAGCATAAAAATAGCGCGGGCATTAGAAATTTTACGAATTTTTCGATCCCCTCGATGATGCCGTTTTTCAAAATGTACCAGTTGATCGCTATGAAAACGATCGTGTAAGCTCCGACGCCGAGCGGGCTATTTTCGATGTGATCTGCGTAGAATTTTTGCGTAAATGCGGGGTCTGTGATCCGCGCGGAGAGGTCGAAGTTGCCGCTTACGATGTTTACGATATAGGTTAGCACCCAGCCGCCGAGAACCATATAGTAGGCTAAAATTCCAAACGCACCGATTACGCCCATGATGCCTACGATCTTCCATGCGGGCTTTATGCGCGAGCCATCCTTTTTAGGCGCCGTGAAGGCATCGACGCAGTTTCTTAGCGCGCGGCGTCCGATGACATTTTCTACCAAGATCATCGGGATTCCAAGCACGATCATCGCGATGCAAAATATGAGCACGTAGGCGCCACCACCATTTTCGCCGACTAAATACGGAAACCTCCACGTGCAGCCAAAGCCGATCGTGGCGCCTGCGACGGTTAAAATATATGTGAGCTTGCTGCTCCATGTCTGTCTCGGCACGCTCCCTCCTTAAAATTGCTCTTTTTTGAGCTTGTCGAGGAAGTCCTCGATATTGTATTTGGCGCGGTAAGTCTCGCTGATGAGATGGACTATGATGTCGCCGAGATCGACGACGCTCCACTCATCGCCGCTTTCGATAGCCAAAAACTCCTCGCCGAGCGGCTTAAGCACGCTTTTTAGCTCCTCGATGAGCGAGGCTGCGTGGCGGGCGGTCAGCATAGTGGCGATAACTACGAATTTCGCGATATATTCGCGCCCCTCCATATCGATGATCTGGACGTCTTCGGCTTTCTTTTCGTTTAAAATTTCGGCGATCCGCTCCGCCCTTTGCTTTGGATCTTGCATATCTTTCCTTTTATAAAATTTTATGACCTCTGCTGCGATCTTGGGCGGGATTTCGCCTTTGAAATCTCGCCTAAAACCGCTTGAGCTCGCATCTACGGCAATCTCGATCCGCTTTAGGCTCGCCCACTGCCGCGGGATCTCGTAGCCGGGCCGCGTAAGCACGACAAACTCCGCTAATTTTTGCAGCTCGCTAAAGTCGCGCCATTTATGAAGCTCGGCTAAATTGTCGGCCCCCACGACGATGTAGAGCTTTGGTGCTTCGCCTATATGGTTCGCGCTGTTTGCTTTGCTTGCTTCATCTGCACTGCTCACATCGCTCGCGTCATCCGCGTTATTTACGCCGCCTGTGTCACCTGTGTTATTTACGCTACCCACGCAATTTACGCCGCCTGTGTCACCTGTGTTATTTACGCTACCCACGCAATTTACGCCGCCTGTGTCACCTGTGTTATTTACGCTACCCACGCAATTTACGCCG
>NZ_CALIJF010000302.1 GCF_938018035.1 uncultured Campylobacter sp.
GAAATTTTGTATCTAAATTTAGCTGATCTACGCCTTGAAGAGGTTGTAGCGAATAATGCAATTTTTGCGGCTAGAAATAGTGCGGACAATACAAAGACTAGCGAAGCAAACGAACATGAAATAAGCAGAGAAGCTACGTTAGACGCGGAAATTTCGGATACAGGCGAATTTTACCGCGCCGCCGTAAAAAATACAGATACAAAAAATGCAAGCGCAAATGGCTCAAACAATGCAAAAAATGCGGAGTCCGATGGCGCAAAAAACAGGAGCGAAAATTTCTTCCGCAAGATCAAAGAATTTTTAGCGGCAAACGAGCAAATTTCATCGCTTTTTTTGGATAATTTTAGTAGCACCGATTTTGAAATTTCATCGCTCCAAAGCTTCGCCGAGGGGCTAAATTTAAAGCGCTTTATAATTTCTACTCGCGATAAAGAGTTAGTTTTGCCAGGCTTTGAGCGGATTGAGCTTTTGCCGCTTTCATTTGAGGAATTTATCGCCTTCGACAAGCGCCACAACGAGATAAACTCGATGATTTCGGCATTTTTGGCTCAAGGCGGTGGCGCAAAAAACCCCTTCATAACCCCCGCTGAAATTTTAGAATTCGAGCAGAGGCTGCTTGCGGCAAACTTTAGCCGCACGGAGATTTTAATCCTCAAAGAGTGCCTAAGCTTCGTCCACGCCGCATTTAGCGCAAATAAAATTTACACCGCGCTAAAGCCGCACATCAAGATCTCAAAAGACGCCGTATACGGCACTATCGCCAAGCTTGAGCGGGAAAATTTTATCAGATTTTTAAGCAAGGCGGGCGAGCCTGCGCGCGCAAAAAAGCTATATTTTTCGCATTTTAATATGCGCGAAATTTTAACAAGCAAAAAGGACTTCTCGAAAAAATTTGCCAACGTTCTTTTCTGCGAGCTTTTGGGACTGGATACGCCGATTTTTTATACAAAAGAGCTGGATTTTTACCTGCCGAGTCTAAAAATGGGAGTTTTGGTCATTCCATTCAGCAACGCGGACATTATCTTTTTAAAATTTCGCAAAATTTTAAGCGCGCTCAAGAGGCTCGGCATCACGAGCTTAAAAGCTATTTCTATGGCGAACTCCGGTAGGCTCGAGATTGAGGGTATTCGCTGCGACGTCCTGCCGTTTCATGAATTCGTGCTTAGCTTCTAATTATTGACACTTTATATCATAAAAATACAAATTTTATGATATAATTTTGGTAAACCCATATCAATTACGCAGGGGAAAGCCGATGATCAAATTAAAAGACAAACTCATTTATGAAACGCTAAAACTGGTCGAATCACAAGGTAAAGGGGGACTTTTATGTCGCAATAAGCAAAGCGATGCGGAGTTTATGAGACCCGTGAACGAATTCGCAGCTGCGAGTGGGCGCAACTACACATCGATCAAATCGACTCTTGACATAATTCATAAAAACTGGGGCTATCTGCAGCGCGAAAGTATCAAGGACATGGGGCTTGATGCGGGCAAAGCGTCGAAGATTTTCATCTACCGTCTATGCGAGTCAGGGCGAAGCTTTATCGAAAAATACGAAAAAGCGCTCGTCCAAAACGCCGACAAATAGCCCAAAATTAAAAATTTTAAGCGCCAATTAGATAGAATTCTTTAATTTCACGTGGAGCGACAGAATTTCATTTTTATGCGACTCGCCTTAAAAAAAGGAGATGAAAATGCTGGATTTTATAGTAAAAATGTTCGCATGGAAAGCTGAGTGGGAGGTAAAAAAGGAATATGACAAAGAATTTGGTGATCTATCCTCCATGCGCTCAATCTTGCGCTTTATAATACTTCTTATCATACTTAGCATTTTGATTAAATTTCAATTAAGCGTATGAAAGATACATTTTTAGATATTGCGCTCGTTTTATTTGGCATCGTCATGCTTGTCGCGATACGACAAAAATCTTTATTAAAATTTACAATCTTCGTCGTGATTTTAGCGCTCGCCAGAGAGTTAATTATCAGGCTTTATGCCTAGTTTCGACGAAACCGACGCGGATGGAATTTAAAATTTAAACGACAAAATGACGGCGCGGCGAAATTCGGCGGGCGCAAATTTTAAATTTCGCCGTAACCACACTATGCTTTTATCGTCGTTAGTAAATTCTACCGCGCTTCAAGAATTGCCGTATCTACAAATCCAGCCTTTATCGTCAATGATAGATTTATCCGCGCCGAGAATTTGCGCTTGATGCCGCGTTTTCTGCTATTAGTGGCGGATTTCGCTCGTGCAAATGCGACGGAATTTCACTTGTGCGAACACGGCGGATTTTTTGCGGTGGCAGCAAAAATTATAAACCAAATGAGCGGGTTAGAGCGTAAATTTTATAACGCTTAAATTCCGCAAAAGCCTAAATTAATGCGATACAAATTTGAAATTCAAGCAAAAATTTTAAATTTAGTAGCAAAATTCTACACGCTAAAATCTTAAAATTTTATTTCACAAAATTCCGAAATTTGGAATTAGATTCTGCGACGATGCGACAAATTTTACTTCACAATTAAAATTATTGCACAAACCATGTCCCGAAAATTTTAAAATTTCATAATCATAAAATTTTAAAATTCCAATGCCGTATTGCAAATTTATTATTTTATAAAACGGAGCAAAAAGCGAAATCTTGCATAAATCGCACTCAAAAATTTTACGAATTCTCGCGCAAACCGGCTCGAAATTCCGCCCTGCCTACTCCACGTATCCGATAAATTCGCCATCGAAAGTATGCCTAACGTCGCCGCGAAAGTAAATTTTACCTCCATCTCCTAAGCGCAAATTTAGCGTTTCGCCGCTTGCAGGTATCACGCGGATGTCGGGAGCTAGCCCCATATTTTCGACGCCTGCGATGAAGCATGCTGCCATCCCCGTACCGCATGCGAGAGTTTCTGCCTCTACGCCGCGCTCAAAGGTGCGCACCTTTAAAATTTTGCTTGCGAGGCGGCTTTGAACTAACGCATAATTAACGTTAGCGTTATACTTTTCGCGCAGATCGCGGGCTAGCGCGGCGTCGAACTCATTTAAATCGCTAACAAAAGTTACTAAGTGTGGCACTCCTGTGTTATAAAAATACCACGTTAGCCCTGCCTCCTCAAAGCTCTCGCCAAGGCGTTTAGGACGAGTTAACATTACCTCGACATTAGCTACTAACGCGTGAGCGTTAGGACGCAGATTGAAAATCTCGCCGAAGCTTACATTGCGTAGCTCGCCGCGCATACTCTCGCTCAAATTTCCGCCGAAAATACCGAAAATTTCACCGCTAATTACGCCTGCGCCGCTTAGGAATTTCATGCTCTGTGCGGCCAAGAAATTTTCATACGCATACATGCATACCGCTCGCGAGCCGTTGCCGCACATATCGGCGCTACTGCCGTCGCTATTATAAAATTCCCACTCGAAATTTATCCCGTCTATGCCGTTAAATTTAGGCAGCACGACGATGAGCCCGTCGGCGCCTACTCCATCGCGCCTGTCGCATAGCTCGCGCGCTAGCTTGGATCTATCCGCCTTAACTGAATCCGTAAATATTACGAAATCATTTCCGCTCGCATTATATTTTGAAATTTTCATTATCTACCTCGCAAATTTTTAAAATTACTAACATTCGCTAACGCTTTATTAAAATTTTATTTCTATTTAAATTTAAGTCTGCCGCTTGTTTTGAGCTATTCCGAGAGATATTTTACTAACTTGCCCTCATTGGTTAGTTTATTTATCGTGCGCTTTTTACGCTTGATGTTAGGTTTCATCTCATAGCTTTTAAGTGCTCGCAAGCATCAAATCTTCCGAGCTTACAAGCCTTTTCATAAAGCTCGCGCGCCTTCTTTTTATCTTTCGCTACGCCCCAGCCCTTTTCGTATTGATACGCTAAATTTGAGCAGGCTAGCGGCTCATCGCTTTTCTCGCACGCTTCGCTAAAATACTTCGCAGCAAGCGCGTGATCCTTTTGCCCGCCGTCGCCCTTAAAATACGTAACGCCCAAATTTACGCACGAATCCGCGTGCCCTTGCTCGCAAGCCCTCGTAAAAAATGTCCTAGCCCTGTCCGCATCTTTTTTCACGCCTTCGCCAAGAACGTAGCTGAGCCCTAGGTTATGGCACGCCTCTACCTGCCCCATTTTGCAAGCCTTGATCAAAAGCTCGATCGCCTTTTTCGTGTCTGGATAGACGCCGAGCCCCTTTTTATAGTTGTATGCAAGGCTCGCGCACCCCTCGCTGCTGTTTTTCTTGCAGGCGTCGCTAAAAAGCTCATTCGCTCTCTTGCGATCCTGCGCCACCCCCTGCCCGTCGTTGTAGAGCAGTCCCAAATAGACGCAGCCCTTCTGCTCGCCGAGCTTGCATGCCCTGTCGTAATAGCGCGCGGCCTGCTTGAAGCTTCTATTTGAGTCGTATGCATAGCCCAAATTTGCGCAGTCTAGCGCGTTTTCCTCGCCGCCTGCGTCGCAGTTGCGCTGTAGCTCATTTATCACGCGGCTTAGTTTTTTACAATCCATCTCGCTCCCCGCGGCGCAGCCCTTTCTTAGATCGTCGATCTCCGCCGCAGCGCCCGTCGCAAACAGCGCAGAGAGCAAAACCGCTCGCGCCGTAAATTTCAACCGCTCTTTAAGCGGCGTACTTTTAAAATTTTGAAATTTAGTGCCCTTTTGGACGCGGCTACCGATCCTCATTGTTTTATCCTTTATTTTAAAATTCATCTTAATTCGCGTATAAATTTTTACGAGCTCTCGCGCAAAGGGCTAAATTTTATCTTTCAGCTCTTTTAAAAATCTCTCCACCGCGGTCTTAAGCGCGGCAAGATCGCCGCTATTGTCTATCACAAAGTCCGCCATAGCGCGCTTTTGCTCGATATCCATCTGCAGCTCCACGCGGTGCTTTGCAGCGGCGCGATCCAGCCTGTTTCGCTTCA
>NZ_CALIJF010000303.1 GCF_938018035.1 uncultured Campylobacter sp.
CCTTTGTAAAAAATGGGCTAAGCTTACTATGATTTTGTAAATTTTAAGCTTAGATAGCCGTTTAAAGCCTTAGCTCGCTTTTTAAACTTGGTTGGCTTTAAACTTAGCCCACCGCCGTTTCGGGCTATAAATTTAACTAAATTAGGGTGTGCGGCGAATGGAGGGCGTGAGGAATTTAAAATTTAAAAGCGAAATTTCACCGCGAGATTTTACGGAGCGGATTATAAAATTTCGCCGCACGGGGCCTTGCGCTTTGAAATGCCGCTATGCTTTGAAATTTCATTATGTTTTGACAAGTCGTCATGCTCTAAAATTTTGTCGCGCTTTGAAATTCCATTATATTTTAAAATACTGCCGCGCCGCCCTGAAATTTTGTGTGGCGGTTTAAACGAAATTTTACGCCGTGAAATTTTGCGCAGCGGATTTTATCTTTTAAATTTTATAGGCTTAGCACGCCGCCGTGCGTGCATAGATCAAGCATCTATAGAATTTTATCGGTAAAATTTGAACGTGAAATTTTAAAATTCCGCGCTACTAAAATAGGTGAAATTTTACGCTGAAATTCTATCGCTAAAACCCACTAAGCGCGGGTTCTAACGCTTTGCGATGAGGTTTTGTAGCTTCACAATACATTGTTTTAGTTTGATAAAAAATTCTGATTCTTCAAATGAATGTAAGATCAAGCTTAGTTTAAATTTTTCATCTATTAAATTTGGACTAAAGCCCTTTAATCCGCTTTCGCAAGTGGATCTAAACATTTTGCGTATTAGTCGTTTTATTTTGCCTTGCGTCGGCGCGGCGCTGCGATCGCCTAAAATTTCTATTTTCTTTATCTTATAGCTGATTTCATTTATTCCATCTACGGTTTTGTTGGAAATTTGCTTTAGCACTATATTTGCGTGGTATTCGTAATAACCGTGATTGTAATGGGTAAGCGTAAAAAGATCATTACTGCCAGCCGAGCCCACTTTTATAAGAAAAATCTCGTTTAGCTCCTTTGAGATACACCACAGACCATCTATCTCATCTCGGCTTAAGCTAGCTAGACCGTGTTGATTTCTAAATGGATTTATGATTTGCTCTAGGTTATCCTCAAAGCGGTATCCATCAATCAAAAATCTACCTACATAATCAATGTTGTAATCAAGGGCATCTATTAGCAAAACATTTTCATTTTCGGCGTTAAGGGCGTCTTGTAAAATTTTAAAAATATCGCTTTTGCTGAGCTTGCCGCTACTTCTCGGTTCTAGCGCATAGAGTTTATGGATACGTCGCTTCTGTCCATTTATCATCCTAAAATCGCCGAACCAAGCGCCGTAAGTAATGACTGTATCAAACATTTTGCCTTGATAATACAATCTATATGCGTTAAAATCTAAATTACAATGATCCCAAAAGCCGCTAAATGTACCGTAGCCCATTAACCAAGCGTCAAGCTCTCTGTCTATTCGCCAGCTTAGTTCTATAGAAATTTCAGGATAACATCTAAAAGGCAATCGCTTTTTAGAAATTTTGTTTCTAATATCTTTTTCTACCTTATTGAGCTTATACTTTCTTGCATTTTCCTGACCGATTTTCTCTTCAAGTACGAAAGCCATATATAGCCGAAATTCTAACTCTTTTTTGTCGCCTTCGCATACGCCGCGACGTATTCAAAACCCGAATATAGCGTCAGTACAACTGCGATCCAGAGTAGGGCGTTTGCATAGGGCCACTGCATCGTTAGCCAGC
>NZ_CALIJF010000304.1 GCF_938018035.1 uncultured Campylobacter sp.
CCCGAGTTTGACCCCGCTCGCTCGGTGATAAACGCGGATTTCAACGCCTCGCGCCCGCGCATCATCGAGGGGGTCAATTATGATAAGATTTATAGATTGCAGAAGGAGTTCGGCGAGTAAATTCGGTGGAATTTTGCGCCTTTTAGCGGCGCAGAATTTCGCCTCTTAAAATGCTCTCTTATCGCAAGCGCTCTCACCCTAATTTAGCTTTCGTACGGGTGCGTCTGCATATTTTCGCCGCCACGAGCTCTGCGATAAAATTTCTCGCCGCGGAAGTTTGCCGAGTAAAATTCAGCTTTGTAAAATTTCAAAATTTGGCGGCTAAAATTCCACAACGCAGAATTTTCCATACGTTCACGAAATATAAAATTTGCAAAGCTAATTCGAATAGCGAAATTTTGAAATTTCGGAATTTTAAAATCTGGCGGTGTAAAAATTTATCCGCGCAGCATGGAATTCTACCGCTCAAATTTCACGGCGCAAAATTCCTCAGCACAAAATTTACCGCCAGAATTCAGCTCACAATTTAAAATTTCAAAATTCTAAGCCGCGAAATTTTATGCCGAAAAATTTTACGTTCCAATCGGCACGGAGTATCTGCTGCCCGAGCCGCGCATAAAATTCTACGCTTTAAAATTCCAAGCCATAAAATTTTACATTGCGAAATTTCACCGACAAAATTTTATGTCACAAAATCCCGCGCCGTAAAATTTAAAAGCGGCTCTTGCTACAAAATTTCGCGAGCTCAATTTATGCTGCCGCAGCGGTATTTGCCTGCTACGAAGGTGATTTTATCGCGGATCTGAGCGATCTGTCTTAGCGCCTCCGCCAAGAAATCCACGTCGCTTTCGTCATGGATGAACGAGAAGCTAGCCCGCACCCAAGCGGGTTTGCGCGACATTTCGGTATCGGGCTGTAAGCCGAGCAGATCAAAGCCGTAAGGTGCTGCACAGTCGCAGCCTGCGCGGGTTTGGATCTCAAATTTCTGCCCGAGCACCCCGGCTAGCGCGTCCGCGCCAAGCCCTTGCATATTAAAAGCAAAGATCGGCACGCGCGGCGCGGTAAGATTGCCGTAAATTTCAATCTCGGGGATTTTTGGAATTTCACTTATGAAGCGCCTGCAGATCGCCTCTTCGCGCGACTTGATCGCCTCTAGCCCCGCGCTTTTGCGAAGCTTTAGGGCAAGATAAGCTCGCACCAGCGCGATGATGCCTGGCGTGCCTGCTTCCTCCAAGCGCTCCTTGTCGATTATAAAGCGCTGCGTTAGGGCATCTGCGTATTTGATCGTGCCTCCTCCCGCGAATGTCGGCTCCTCGCCGCGCAAAAGCTCCTTTCGCACCGCCAAAATCCCGCTAGCGCCCACTCCGCCCAAAAACTTGTGCGCGCCGAAAAACACTCCGTCGCAAAAGCCGAGATCTACGTTTTCGTGCGCGATGAGCGCGCTAGCGTCCACAAACAGCCGCCCGCCGTGCGCCTTGAGCATCAAGTAAGCGCGCTTGTAATCAAGCTTTAGCCCCGTCACGTTCGATGCCGCGGTAAGCACGCCGTAAATTTCGCGCCCTTTGTTTGCTGATAGTATTTCGCCCAAGCGCGCAAAATCCATCAGCCCGCTTGGATCCGGCGGCACGCGCACGACCTCGCAAAGCCCCTGCCTTAGGCTAATCTCTACGGAGTGATGCTCAAAAGGCGAGATGATGAAAAGCGGCAGATCTTTTAGGCTCTCGCGCCGCA
>NZ_CALIJF010000305.1 GCF_938018035.1 uncultured Campylobacter sp.
ATTCGTCCGACCGCACACTACTCGATGGGCGGCATAGATGTGGTTAAATTTGACGATATGAGCACTAAAATTTCGGGGCTTTACACCGCGGGCGAAGCGTCTTGTATCTCGATCCACGGCGCAAATCGCTTGGGCGGAAATTCTTTAACAGACGCCGTCGTAACGGGCAAACTCGCAGGACTTGGCGCAGCGGATTATGCAGCGAAGCAGGAAGGCTTCGGCTCGGGCAAAAGAGCGAGCGAGCTTGCGCAAAAATGGCAGGCTAAATTTAAGCAGATCGCAAACGGCTCGGGCAAGGCAAACGAGATGTATGAGTTGCGCGAAGAGCTAGGCGCGCAGCTTTGGGATAATATGGGCATCTTTAGAACCGGCGAAAAGCTCGATCTGCTTTCGCAAAATTTAGAGGGTATCAGAGCGCGCTACGACGAGCTACGCGTCGCGGATGTAAATCCTGTTATGAATACCGCATTTACCGACTACGTCGAGCTTGGAAATTTGATTTTGCTTGCGCGCTGTGCGTGTTTGGCTGCGCAAAAGAGGCTGGAAAGCCGCGGCGCGCATACCAGAGAGGATTATCCGAAGCGCGACGATAAAAATTTCTTAAAGCACAGTATCGTGACGATGAACGACGCAGGCGAGCTAAGCTTGGGCTACAAAGAGGTCGTCGTTACGGAATTCTCTCTTGACGGAAGGAAACCTCAATGAAATTTATCATAGACCGCTTCGACGGAAGCAAAAATTACGAGCAAGCCTACGAATTAAGTTTGGAGCAGATCAAAGGAAAAACCCTGCTTGGAGTTTTGCAATTTATAAAGCAAAATTTAGACATCACTTTAAATTTTACCGCAGCGTGTCGTATGGCGATATGCGGAGCCTGTGCCGTAAGGGTAAACGGACACTCATATCTTGCCTGCGATACCAAGATGGAGGCTCTGCTTGCGGAGTATGAGAATCCCGATAGTTTTACGATCTCCCCTTTAAATAATTTCCGAGTGATTTCGGATCTAGTGGTGGATTGGGAACCTAGTATCGAAAATTTAAGAAAGATTAAACCTACTATTACTCCTAAGAAAGAATTTAGCGCAGAGAAGGGCTGTAAGCAAAGCCCTGAGCAGATGGAGCGAATTAAAAAGCAGTGGGATTGCATCCTTTGCGGATGTTGCGCTAGCGAATGCAATAAACTTGGAGCCGATGCGAGCGATTATATGCAGCCCTTTGTTTTCACGCACGCTAACCGCGCCGCGTTTGATTCAAGAAGCAAGGACGCTATGCCTCATCTAAAGCCTGCAGTGCTAAACGGATTATGGCTATGCGTGCACTGCCAAGAGTGCGCCGATCGCTGTCCTAAAGGCATAAGCGCCCAAAGCGATATCACCGCACTTCGCGCCCTAGCGATGAAAAAAGGCTTAACCGCAGGAAGCGGTCCTGGACATGCCGAGGCGTTCCTACTAGATATCGTAGAGGGAAGTGGAAGGCTAAACGAGATCAAGCTTGCTTTAAGAAGCGAAGGCGTATTTGCAAATATGGGCAAGATGGACGTAGCGGCAAATTTGATGATGGCAGGCAAGATGAATCCTCTTCATGCTTTAGGCGGTGAGGAGATTGAAGGACATGCAGGGCTCGTTAAGATGATAGAGGCCGCGCGTAAGGCTCAAGCTAGCGGCGAGATAGAATAAGGAGGAGAGGATGAATAACGAATTTGCATTTTTCCCGGGTTGCGTTTTAAGTCAAGCCGCAAAGGAATCTAAAATTTCACTTGAAGCGATCGCTCCGGTGCTGGGTATTAAACTTCACGAGATAAAAGGCTGGAGCTGCTGTGGGGCTAGTCAAGCTCAATGCGTAGATCCTATGGCGAGCTTAGTAGCTAATGCCAGAAACATCGCGCTAGCCGAGGGTATGAATATGCCTCTGCTAACTACCTGCTCCACCTGTATGCTAACTCTAAGTAAGGCAAAGCTTGCTTTGGATAAGGGGGCCAAAAGCTATATCAATACCTTTTTAAAAGAGGGCGGCATGCAGTATCAGGGAAGCACCGAGATAACGAGCCTGCTTTGGGTGCTATATCAAAGCTTAGACACTCTAAAAGCCAAGGTCACGAGACCGCTAACAAACTTAAAAGTAGCTCTATTTTACGGCTGCCATTCATTAAGACCGGAGCGCGAGCTTAAAAAGGAAAGCTCTACCAATCCGAAGAGCTTTGAAGCGGTAGTTAGCGCACTTGGCGCTCAGATCGTGCCTTTTGAAAAACGCCTTGATTGCTGCGGCTTTCACGCTAGCTATCCAGCGGTAAAATCGGTTCAAAAGATGTCAAGCGAGATCGTAAATGACGCTGCCGAGCATGGAGCGGACGTTGTAGTTACTCCTTGTCCGCTATGTCAGATGCAGCTAGATATCTATCAGGAGCGATACCAAGAAGCGATGAACTCCAAGGCAAGAAAGCCGATCATCCACCTATCTCAGCTTGTAGGCCTTGCTCTTGGGCTAAGCAACGAACAGCTTGGACTAAACATCAATATCCAAGATGCAACGAGATTGGTAAGCTGATCTTTGGAAATTTTCTAAAATTTAACGGATAATTTTACAAAAATACTTCGCTGCGGCGCACAAACAGTGCGCCT
>NZ_CALIJF010000306.1 GCF_938018035.1 uncultured Campylobacter sp.
TGGATTTGTGAAGCTGAGGAGTTCTAAGGCATTAAATTTCAGGCTGCAAAATTCAAAATTGAGAAAAATCTAGCTGCTAAATTTCGATTAATTCAGTTTGTAAAATTACGCGCATAAGGCGTCTTAGTAAAATATGGAATTCCGTGCTTAAAATTCCACGCCACGACATAAAAAGGAATTTTAATCGTGGCAAACAAGCGCGACATATCGGCTCAGCCGTGAAATTCCACATTAAAATTTTACGTCGAAACCGCAGACAAAATTCTATGAAATTTTACCGAGAATGAAATTTTTTAAATTTCGTAACGGAGCGAATTTTAAAATTCTGCTCTGCTACTCAAGAATTCCGCAGCGCACTATCTTACATAAAACTCCGCTAGCGCGTTTTTAGACGTAACATTTTTACCCACAGATTCTTCTTTGCCGTCCGCCGTTAGCTTAAATTCAGGCGCCAAATCTACGCTCTTATCGTTATTGACGACGAAATTAAGCTCTATCGTTGCGCTAGACGGCGCCGCTTTATCGGACATGCCATAATCGGCTTTTAATTGCTCGGGCGTCAATTGCGAATGATACACCGCACTTTTCAAGAAATCTAAGATACCCGGTAGATATGTTTTATCTTTCTTAGGGTCTTGGTCTTTTAGAATTTCATCTTCTAGAGACTTATCGCAATCGATCAATTCCTTCTGATCTTTGTATTCTATCTTACCTTTTGCTTTTATGGTCTCTTGGAATTTCGCGTCGTTTAGTTTACAAAGCTTGTTAGCTAGCTGAAGCAAGCTATTCCTATCATAAGCTTTACCCCTATAAAACTCCATAATACTATCCATATTGCTATTTATAGCATCTTTATTATATTTCTCAAGACGTTCTTTGGTCGCTTTCTCTTTTGCGGCATTCAATGCTTCCATATCTATGTCGCACACCATCGTGACGGATTTTAGCCCACCGCGATCAGCCTTCGACCACGTGATATTTTTACATCTTTTCGACCCCTCGATCGCCGTGCCTATACTCATAGATTTAAAATCGGGCAAAGTATAGTTTTTGACGAGTTCTATCTCGTCCTCACCGCATCCTGCTAACACCAAAGCCGCCGCTACGGCACCCATCATATATCTGAGCTTCATACTTACTCCTTAAGATTAAAGTAAGGAATACTAGCCCCCCCCCCGCTTAAAATTTGATTAAATTTGAGGTAAATTTTGAGATTAATTGTTAAGCATTAGCGGAATATTTTAAAATCTCACTAAATTTATCGGCAACAAAATTTTATGTGATAAAATAGGCTAAATTTTATTTGCCAGTGTGATGCAAAAAATTACAAGCAGAAAGAAATTTTTAAATTTTATAGCTTTGTAATTTAGCTAGAGCTTTAATGATAATTCTAATTTGCCGTGAAGCAGACGCTCCACGGCAAATTTAAAGGAGGACTATTTAAAAGATGGAGCGATCTGTGCTACCCACGCCTCGATGCGGCTCTCGGTGAGGTCGCTTTGATTGTCATTGTCTAGCGCGAGGCCAACGAATTTGCCGTCCACTACGGCCTTGCTCTCGTCAAATTCATATCCGTCGGTAGGCACTGCGCCTACGATATTTGCACCCGCTTTTTTGAAGTTGTCATATAGCTCGCGCATTGCGTTGCAGTAGGCGTCGCTGTAGCTTGAGCTATCGCCCATGCCGAAAATCGCGACGGTCTTGCCCGCGACATCAAGGGCTGAGAAATCAAAGCCTGCCCAGTCGTCCTGCAACTCGCCGTCGTTCCACGTGGAGCTGCCAATGATGAGCGCGGTGTATTTATTTAGATCTGCAGGCGCGATGTCCGCAACATTTTTTAGCTCGTTTTCTATGCCTAGCTTTTCAGAGATCAGCTTCGCGGCGTCCTCGGTATTGCCCATCGAGCTTCCAAAAATAATTCCAACCATTTGGTATCCTTTTAATAAATTTTGTCGGTAAGCTTGTATGGTACTAATTTCATAATGAAATTTCCCTTAAAGCATTCGCTTTTTATCTCGACGTGGCGGTTAAAATTTTCATTTTTTGGATATACAAGATACACGGCGTCGAGGTTTGCTCCGCGGCAAAGCTCTAGCGCTTTTTTTATATCATTATCATAAATGGCTGGATTTTGAGGTAAAATTTTTTTAAAGCTCGTAACCACGCCTAGGCTAAAACCGCTCTTGCGAACTACGATGAGCTCGCCTGATTTGCCCACAAGCTGCAGCTGTGCGCCTGCATTGCGAAGCGCGATTTTGCAAAATACGAAGTTGCGAAACGCATCGTCTCCGTTTAGCAGCAATCCGCTACGCAGACTCACGATCGCGCTAGTTAGCTTATAAGCGGGCTTGGCGGCAAATACGGGCAGCGGCATGCCGCGCAGATAAGAAAAGATTATCGCATTATCCGCTGCGCAAAATTTCACGGCGGGCTTGAAGCGGTAAATTTTACGAGCCCCGCGCCCAAGCTCGGAGGAGATAAAATTTAAAAACGCGGAGCGAAACTGCGAAGCGCCTTTTAAATTTGTGGGCGGAATTCTATAATCCGCATTAACGTTAAAATTATATAGAGCTAGCATCGCTCGCGCTCGCGAAGCCGCATTATAATCCCGCAGCGCCTCTGGCACAATCTCGCGCCCGTTCGCATCAAAGCCAAAAATCTCGCCGCTAAAGAATTGCTTATTAAAAACTTCGGCATTTAAAATTTCATCATCAATAAGCTCATTATCGCGCCGCAGATCCGCTTTTTGGCGTTTTTCGCGCGCCGCGATATCTCGTTTTGACGCGGTAGTATCTTGTAATAAAGCTGATTTCTCGTCCGAACGCTTAGCGCAGAAAAAATTCTTTTGCGCTAAGCCAGTGTCGCAAAAAGCCCTTGCTGTCAAATTCCTATTTGCGCCGTCTTTTTGCGCACTCTTTGCAGCATGCGGCTTAGAGGCATTATGATTAAGTGCGTCCGATTTACCGCTTGAAAACTTTTTAGATTTGCCGTTAAATTTCTTGCTTTCGGCGTGCGCAAAGCAAGTAGCGTTAAATTTGCTAGAATTTAAAAAATC